>NZ_CALEMX010000419.1 GCF_937910335.1 uncultured Gimesia sp.
AAGGTTGCGAGTCTGGATCTGTTCCAGGCTCAACCCATATGGGAAATCCCGGTTAAGAGGATCGCACAGACCGTGCCGAAGGAGTAATCTTTATAAACCTTACAATGCACAGGGCTATCAATCTTTCACTAACGCCTTTTATTGTTCCAGTTTAACACAAGCATCGTCTGTTCATTCTGGTGAGGGAAAGGGAGTTGCTTCAGAGCATTTGTAAAGAATTTGAAACACTGCTTAACATTTCCTGTTTACAAAATCCTACATATACTTACATTGAATAGGATTCATTCAGCAGAGTCTGGAAACGGTCTTTCTCGTGAAAGAAGGTCGGCGTTCATCTCAGGGATATGATATCTTTGAGTGAAAGAATGAATATCGTGCCGTCAGATAAGGGACTGTCATTAAATCACGAAAGCGTTTGAAGATATGCAAGTCACCATAACAGCCGTCGGTCCTGACAATCGTGGATTAGCAGATCCCATTGTGCATTATGTGACTGGCCTGGGGGCGAACATTCATGAAATTCAAATGTATGACCATGACTCAGAACGTCTGTTTGCCATGTTCATGCGGATTGATTGGCCAACTGAGGTTGAACCAGTTTCTATACTCAGAGAACGGATCATGCAGATCGGTACTCAGAAGGGGCTAACGCTACGTGTCTGGGCGCGGGATGAAGAAGACCGACCGCCTCGTATTGCTATTTGTACGACCTATCGCTCTGAACCTGCTGAGGCCGTGTTGAACGCTATCGATGACGGAGTGATTCAAGCAGAGCCTGCAGTGATTATTGGAAACCGTGACCGCTGTCAGTCTTTGGCCGAGAAACATCATCTGGACTTTCATAACATCGGTGATGAACGTGGGAATCCGAATAACAAAGAAATGGTTAAACTCTTCGATTCTTATGATGTTGATTATGTACTGCTTGCCCGTTATATGCGAGTTCTGCCTCCTCGAATTTGCTGGAGCTTTGCCGGAGGTAGAATCATCAACCTGCATCATGGCCTGTTGCCTTCTTATCCCGGCTTTCAACCGTATGAAGATGCTTTCAGCCATCATATGCTGACCTTTGGCGCAACGATACACTTCATCATTCCTGAACTCGATGCCGGCAATCAGATCATACACCAGAATGCGTTTACTGTTTCACCTGGTAGTTCATTAAAAGAGATCAAACGAATCGGCGAAACCCTGCATGAGCCTGAATGTCTCGTAGAAGGAGTCCGTCGAGTCATAGCCCGCGAAGTAGAGTTGCACTTTCATCGCGTTGTGAGCATTGATTAAAAATGCTGAATCGACGGTCTCAACATTCTACTTTTTTGTTGTCAACTTTGATTTGACCAATTCAAAAACAGAATCAAACATGGGCTCTGTTAATCTTCCTGTAAACGTATTCTGCTGACTGGGATGATAACTGCCCACCAGCCAATGTCCATTGGGGAACTGAAACGTAGCGCCGTGCACGAAAGGTGGTCGTTTGCTGACCAGTTCTCCCTGGCGTTTTTTGAAATCGATTACCGATTTCCAGCCAATTTGCCCTAAGGCCAGGAAGACTTTCACTGGCAACAACTCCACGGTCTGTTCCAGCCAGTCATGACAGTTTTCAATTTCTTCGCGGCTCGGTTTATTAGCCGGTGGTGCACAATGACAGGCTGCTGTGATGGCACAATTTCGTAGCTGTAATCCATCTGAACAGTTCTCTGCCTTCGGTTGATTGGCAAAGCCGGCTTTATGTAAGGCGCGATACAGCCAATCTCCGCTGCGATCCCCAGTGAACATTCTGCCGGTTCGATTGGCACCGTGGGCTGCTGGAGCCAAGCCGACAATAAGCAGTTCTGCCTGTGGATCTCCAAAATTGGGAACGGGTTTTCCCCAGTACTCCCAATCTTGAAAAGACTTTCGTTTTTGCTCTGCAATCTTCTGGCAATGGTTCAGCAAACGTTCGCACTTCTGACATCCCACAATCAGTTGATTTAACTCATCCCAGTTCGATTCAATCATCTGATCCTCTAAGTATAGGGTGTCTGACGGGTTATGACTCTTGTAATTATTAGTCCAGTTGAGCCGATAAAAAGCAAGGTATCTGCACTAGCAATCCCAGCAAACAACCGATGCTCTTAAACAGGACTCTATATTTAAAGAGACGATTTTAAAATCCAGGCTTGAAAATCCGCACCACGTCGCTTTACGATAGGGTAGCAGTTATCCAGATCCCAGGGTGTGTCGGAAAATAATCTATCATACATTGAATGAATTTGAGCCTTTTTCAGGAAAACAATTGTGTCAAAACTACAACTTCCTTTGATGTCACTTGTAGCCGCTATACCAGCTGGCTTTTTGACCTACCTGTTAGTAATGGCTTTTCTGAATCATGCAGAAGCGATGTCAACCACACTACTGGGTGTTGCGGGTTTAACATTGTTGCTGAGCGCGGTTCTGACCATCATGCCCATCGGCGCTTTAATTTTTGGTCCCAAAGGGGATTCGAAGAAAAAAGAAAAAAGTAAAGCCAAGGATCAAGAGGAAGCTGATTCAGCAGATGTGGATGATGATCTGGTACCTGATTCGGCAGCAGAACTTTCGGATGAATTTGGCGTTGACGAATTTGATACTGAAGAAGAGGGTGAGCTGGCTTCAGGAGATGATCTTGATTTTGGCGAATCCGATGAATTCAGTGATAGTGAAATCAGTAGTGAATTTGAAGATGATGATTTTGGTTTTGAAGAAGACGACTATGAATTCGATGATGAGGATGAAGAAAACAAATAAAAAGTATTTATCCTCTAACATCCCCATGATTCTTGTTTACTTCAAATGGTCCAGAAAAAAAAGATCCATGTCTTTCACCATATCATTGAACCAGGGCAGTTGATTCCAGCAGCCATGTTTACCATTCGGATAAACTTTAATGCCTGTCGTGACCCCCAGAGATTTCAGTTTTGCTCGTGAAGGGGCATTTCGTTCGGGATGATCAAATTCACCAGTCATGAATAAGAGTGGTGGCGTCTGTTTGTTAAGATGCAGGTACGCATCACTGAGCTGATATAATTCTGGATCTTCAACAATGGTTTTTCCCAGCCATTGATTGGAATTAGATTTTTTGGGATTCGTTCGCGACCGTTCTGCCACGGAACCGGAAGCCATTTGCATCGGGCCGGCCATGACGATTGCTGCTTGAAGTACTGATGACTGGTCTTGATTTCCTGCATCACCCTGCAACTTATCTGCATGCGGTGCAGCCGCCATCAGTCCCACCAGATGGCCACCGGCTGAGCCACCCACAGCACCGATATGTTGAGGGTCAACGTGAAACTGTTTTGCTTTTCCCCGCAGGAAACGAACGGCAGCATTACAGTCTTGTATCCCGGCGGGGAATTTTGCTTCATGTCCCAAACGATAACCAATTGCCATCGTGACATAACCACGTTGGCACAGGGCAATCGCTAATGCACGAAATTTTGCTTTGTCACCATTCAGCCAGCCTCCGCCGTGTACTACCACTATTGCAGGAAAGGGGCCTTTGCCCGTATTGGGAATGAAAGTATCAGCCAGCAATTTGCGAGCTCCTGTTTGGCCATAGACAACATTCAAATGGGGGGATACTGTTTTGGGTACCGAAATTGGGGGACGTTTCGAATTCGTACTTGTGACAGAAAGCGGTAGTTCTGGAACACATCCGTACGCTTTCATCCGCTGACGGTATAATCCGCCAAAACCGGTGATGTATAACGAACGCATGTCTTGATCTCCAAAGACGCAGTTAATCGGACGCGTAGGCGTTTTGATTTTTGCCAGTAATTTACCTTCCGGATTCCAGATCCAGATATCCGCTGGCCCTGCGCAATAAACATTGCCTGCACGGTCGACTGTCATTCCATCAGCGCCCTTATCAGGGCCGTCATCCATTTTGGCAAACAGACGACCTTTTTCGACTGTTCCTGGTCCGGTAACGGTATAAGCCCAGATTTCTTTTGGAACATAGGCTGCTACATATAGCGTTTTACCATCGGGAGAAAGAATCAGGCCGTTCGGAGTTTTAATATCATTGACGGCAACATTTTGTTTGCCCTCTGGAGAAATCCAGATGACCTCTCCCTGTCCGGTGAGCGTGTAATAGATTCCACCCTGTTGATCAACAACCAGGTCATTGGGTCTGCGTGGAGGCTTGGCATCTGCTGGTTGACCTGCGATTGGTGTTTTCTTTTTTCCATTTAGAACACTGATTTGACTGGCACCATTGTCAGAGAGAAATAATTTTCCGTGACTGAAAAAACTGGCGCTGATGCGTCCGGCATCGTTCAGAAAAACCTGCACTTTGCCTGTTTTGGGAGTATAGCGATACAGTTTTCCTCCTTTTACATCTGGGAAATAGAGATTTCCGCCACCATCCCAGGCGGGACCATCTGCCAATTCAAATTCAGTGGCAATGGTTTCCAGAGGTGAAGACGTATCGACAATCGAATCAGCGGCGGCGCTGATATTGTTCAATACTAGAACCGATAAAAGTAAAGTGGCAAGTTGTTTCATAAATATTTCCTGTAACCTGAGGCAATGCTGGGAAATCAGTTCTGTTCACGTTGAAGCCTATTATTGTCTGACGAGTAGTATTTGTCGCACGTCCATCACGGCTTTCTGGGCTTTTTGCTGCGGTTTCAGTTTTAACGACTGCACTCCCGCTTTGTTGATCGTCAACATTCCGAGATGACGTTCTTTGAAATTCTGAAAATGACTCGTATCTTCTACTATAAATTTCAGTATTTGATCATTTACCGAGAGATTGACTTTACTGCCTCCCTGTCCCTTGCCGCATCCTTGTAAAAGATAGACATCAAATACACCCGATGTTTTTGCATTCAATTTCCATTCGCACCAGTCATTCTCATTGGCCCAATAGCCAACCGTGTTTTTATGTGGCTGCGGTTCGTAACGCAACAGTTTCCCATGGACGATGGCGTCTTTGGCCTCCAGAATCAATTGCTGGTTTTGATCTTCCCGAATCACTTTCGGTTTGAGCGGCAAGTATGGGTGTTCTTTAAATTCGACAATCACTGAGGTTGGTATGGATGGTGTTTTCGGAGGAAGTTGTATTTCCCATTCTTCAATGCCTGATTTCAGAGTCAGAGGTTTTTTTTGGGGATCATGAGCAAGATAAAGCGTTTTAACACGATTATTCATCCGCGGAATCAGAACCTTTTCTTTTGGTCCTAACTGTTTAATTTCCAACTTCAGTCCCAAAGGTAAAGCAGAGATCGTACCCCATTTTTTCTGGATTGGAAACTGTTTTATTTCAATCTGCGATGAATTCGTTTTTCCTTTCAGTTCAAAACTATAGAAAAAACAAATCACTGTTCCTACAATTAGAAATACAATAGAAGAAGAGTGACACTTCAAGAATATTCGAGTGAACCTGAAGGGCAAGTTGAGCATCAAAAAAAGTGCCTTTAGATCGAAAATGATAAATGAGAGGATTAAGATCAAAGATCTATTCTTAATGATCTGATTCGCCAGTTCAATCGATAATCAAGTGAATGAAACAGTTCTTCCTAAGAAACATTGTTTGAGAAGTCGCTAAATTACACAGATAGTTACATACAATAGAGAGAAATTCGTGAGCTACAAAGATCAGGAGTCAGATGAAACGATTGCAGAAACCCGCTTTTTAAAATTGATCAAGCGTGGTCGCTGGGAATTCGTACAACACATCTATAGCACAGGGGTTGTCTGCCTGTTTCCACTCACGACTGATGCGCGCGTGATTCTCGTGGAACAGTTTCGTCCTCCGGTAAATGCATCCGTGATTGAATTTCCCGCTGGATTGGCAGGAGATATTGCAGGGCAGGAAGAGGAAGCACTCGAGACTGCCGCTTTACGAGAACTCGAAGAAGAAACTGGCTATCAGGCCCGGACAACAATTTCACTAGGTTCAACTGTCTCTTCAGCCGGTTTGACAGATGAATCCGTCCATTTCTTTCTTGCGTTGGATTTGGAAAAAGTTTCAGAAGGTGGAGGCGATGAATCAGAGAATATTACCGTACACGCGGTTCGCTTTGCTGAAATCGATCCGTGGTTAGAAGCGGCGGTCAAAAGAGGTTGTCTATTAGACGCGCGGATTTATGCGGGTCTTTATTTTTTATCTAAATACATTCCATAAAACCAATCCTCTCATTCCTTCTCGTCTGCTGGGGCAGGGATATAATAATGTCAGATCGTTAAGGTCGATTCGTTTAAGACATCCTTTTAAGAAAAGAAGAATAAGAATATGAGTGAAGAATGGATTTCCGATCGAATGCACCTGATTGATGCATCAGGAATTCGTAAAGTATTTGATCTGGCAGCGAATATGAAAAATCCGATCAATCTAAGTATCGGTCAACCCCACTTTGATACACCTGACGTCATCAAAGATGCGTTATGTCAGGCTGTTCGTGATGGCAAAAATGCATATAGTCAAACTCAGGGAATCGCTCCTTTAATTGAAAAAATTCAGTCTCGAGTCGATACCGAGTATCATCATGACGACCGTCAAGTCTTTATATCCAGTGGTACCAGTGGTGCATTGATGCTGGTATTAAATGCACTCATCAATCCTGGCGATGAAGTGATCGTCTTTGATCCATTCTTTGTCATGTATTCACACCTTGCGAAGGTCGTAGGGGGCAATTTAGTTTTTGTAGAAACTTATCCGAATTTCTCAATTGATATTGAAAAAGTCCGTAACGCGATTACTGATCGCACGAAGTTAATTCTATTTAACAGTCCCAGTAATCCCACTGGTTATGTCGCGAGCGAAGCAGAAACCCGTGCCCTGGCAGAGTTGGCGGCAGAAAAAAATATTGCATTAGTCAGCGATGAGATTTATCGCGCTTTTTGTTATGACCAGCCATTCGTTAGTCCAGCTGCGTTCAACGAAAATGTAATTGTGATTGATGGCTTCAGCAAATCTCACTCCATGACGGGGCATCGCCTGGGTTTTGTACATGGTCCCCAGAGTGTGATTCAGCAGATGATTAAGCTGCAGCAATACACGTTTGTCTGCGCACCGCATCCAATGCAATGGGCGGGGCTGGCTGCATTGGATTGTGATGTCTCAGATCGAGTGGAAGAATACCGTCAAAAACGAGATTTAATGCGGAACCGTTTAGCAGACAAATTTGAAATATCCGGCGCACAGGGAGCATTCTACATGTTTCTCAAAACACCTTGGGGAACGGGTACTGAATTCTGTACTGAAGCCATCAGGAACAATTTGCTTATTATACCCGGCAATGTGTTCAGTAGTTGTGACACTCATTTTCGTATTTCCTATGCACAGGAAAATTCGATTCTGGAACAGGGCGCCGATATCTTGAATCGTCTTGCAGACCACAAAATGTGAATAATTACGCGAATACAATCAGAATATCTATTTGAGAACCAGTTTTTTTGTACAAATGAAAACTTTCTCTATACCTGACAGGGTATCACCTCTATTATAGAGAATATGCGCTTCCTTGTAGCAGGCAGTAATAGACTTACGAGATTGCCAGACAACGACTTATGCCATCTGAAAAACCGCAGAAAAATATCAGCAAGGTCTCGGCTGGAACGACCGGTGAAAGTTCCTCGCCACCCCCAACCAAGAGGGGAGGGTCGCGTCGTACACAAGAGAATACTGAATATGAGATTGTCGATTCCGCTCAGGAAACAATTTACAAAGCGGACAGTACAGCTCAGTCAAGCCAACAGGCCGAATCTGTCAATCTGATTGGTACTCAGTTAGATGATTTCAAAATTTTGAGGAAGTTAGGTCAGGGAGGGATGGCAACCGTTTATCTGGCCGAAC
This sequence comes from uncultured Gimesia sp., assembly GCF_937910335.1. Classification (GTDB taxonomy): domain Bacteria; phylum Planctomycetota; class Planctomycetia; order Planctomycetales; family Planctomycetaceae; genus Gimesia. The sequence goes on from NZ_CALEMX010000419.1 coordinate 7,823, forward strand.
AGGTCTCTCTCAAACGAGAAGCTGCGATCAAAGTGATGCATAACGAATTGCTGAGCGATGAAACACATCTTAAGCGTTTTGAGCGTGAGGCAAAGGCGGCAGCAGGTCTGACGCATCCCAACATCGTTCAAGTTTATATGACGGGGGAATTCAACGGGACACACTATATCGCACAGGAATATGTGCGAGGTATCAATCTGAGAGAACATCTCTCACGTTTTGCACCTCCAGATTGTGCTCTGATTCTAAGGATCATGCGCCAGGTGACTGCTGCTTTAAACGCAGCTGCCGAAAAAGGGATCGTTCATCGGGATATCAAACCGGAGAATATCATGATCACATCCCGAAAACAGGTAAAGGTAGCAGATTTTGGACTGGCACAAATTGCGCAGTCAGACGAGCGTGTCGATCTGACTCAAGTGGGTACAACAATGGGGACCCCCTTATATATGAGTCCAGAACAAGTGAATGGTAAAGCACTCGATCAGCGTAGTGACATCTATTCATTGGGTGTAACCTGTTATCATTTGGTTTCAGGGCGGCCTCCTTTTCACGGGGAAACTGCGCTTTCGATTGCAGTCAAACATCTGAATGAGCCACCAGCTCCTCTCAAAAACCATCGACCAGATCTGCCAAAGGAACTTTGCGATTTAATCCATCGTATGATGGAGAAAGATCCAGGCAAAAGGCCTGCTGATGCGAAGGAACTGATCCAGGAAATCAAAAAAATTCCAGAACAGGTATCTGCTAACGAATTGCGAACTTGGAGATCGCAAATTCCGTTTCAAGGTAATCAAATGCTCCGGAAACAACTCGTTTCCTTTCTGCTGGTTTCAATTTGTTTAGGTGGCGTGGCTGCTGCTGTGGGATGGGTCAATCGTCCTGGAGATCCTTTGGAAGCACCCATTATTGAACCGATAAATGGAGCTTCTAATGGAACTGTAATACCACGTGAGGAAACTGCGATGGCGCAATATTTTCTCGCATTGCGAATGAAAAAAAACGAAGATGCCTGGAAGGCTGTTATTGTCAATTATCCTGAAAATAAAGTTACTAAACCCCGGGCACAAATCCGTTTGGGGTTGTTATTGACCAGACCAGAACGATATGAGGATGCGAAGTCTATTTTTCAGGAACTAGTTAATACCGGGCAGTCAGAGTTTGTGGTGAATGGTTATGCTGGTCTGATGGCACTCGAAAATTTGAACGGGGATGCGTCGATATCGCAGGATATCTGGGAATCGCGTATACGGGATCATATACGCGATCATATAAGAGATCTTGATACAGAAATGATCGATTATGTTGTTCGGGCTCTCAGAGTTAATCAAATATCTCTGAAGATCGATAACGAAGAATATATCGGCAGACTCTTGGATATTTCTGGAGAAGAAGAGAGAAACTTAAACTAATGATACTTAGCGAAACTATATAAAATTCAGTCCTATTTATAATCTTCAGAATCTTTGATGGACTTGTTTCTTTGAATGATGTCATTTCAAAGAGAAACGTCTTATAATAGCGAACATCTCAGGTTTAATTAAAACATTGTTTCTAAAGGATTAGCAGAAATACTGATTCAGATCTGTTATCTTACTAATAACGAAATAGTTCCAGCTAATCAGTCACATCCAAGTATAGTCGGGCTCACACGTGGCGATTTTACAAATATTAAAAGGGAAGATTCCCGATCAGATTATTGAATTGAGTGGCGACCGGGTAATTATGGGCCGTCATCCCAATTGTGAGATCGTGCTTGATAACGTGGCGGTCAGCCGTTATCACGCGCAGATTCTGGAAAGTCATGGCTTTTATTATCTGGAAGATCTTCACAGTCGAAACGGAACACTTTTAAATGGAACCGTGATCGAAGGTCGCACGGAGTTGCACGAAAACGATACGATCAGTATTTGTGATATTCAGATGCAGTTTTTACTGGACTATGAGAGTCCCCCTGATTTTCTTGACTCGGCTATTCAGCAAACATTAGAGGTCAGTAATCAGTCTTTGAAAAAAGAATCTCATATAGTAGCAATAGGCGAGAGTTCAGATGATGGTGTGTTGGATGGTTCCTCAATTATCAGCCAACTCGATTTGAATACCAGTAGCCATTTACGCATTAGTGTGAAACCGGAAGTAAAACTGCACGCAGTATTAGAAATCAGCCAGATCCTCAGCCGTGCGTTGAAACTAGATGAAGTTCTCCCTCGAATTCTGGACGGCCTGTTCAAGATTTTTGCACAAGCAGACCAGGGTTTTATCATGCTGCAAAGCCCGGAACGCAAAAAGCTGATTGTCAAAGCTACCAAGGCCCGCCGGAAGGAAGATGAAGATTCAATCCGAATCAGCACCACTATTGTTCGCCAGACGATCATGAGTGGCGCTGCTATTCTGAGTGCCGACGCGGTAGAGGATGATCGATTCAAAATGAGTGAGAGCATTAGCTCACTCAGAATTAGATCGATGATGTGTGTACCATTGGTCTCCCAGGGAGGAGACATTCTGGGAGTGATTCAAATTGCGACACGCGATATCGGTCAACAGTTTGACAAGAATGATCTGGATGTGCTGGTTGCGATTGCACAGCAGTCAAGTTTAGCTTTGGAAAATGCCAAGTTGCATGAGGAACTGGTCAAACAGCGGGATATCGAACGCGACTTGGAATTTGCGCATCAAATTCAATTGGGGTTACTACCTCATAGCCGTCCGAAATTCAAAGAATATGAGTTCTTCGATTACTATGAATCTGCTCAAAGTGTCGGCGGTGATTATTTCGACTATATTAAACTTCCTAATGGAAAACTTGTAGTCACCTTAGGTGATGTGGCAGGCAAAGGTGTCCCGGCTGCAATTCTGATGGCGCGTCTTTATGCGTCGGCACGCTATCAGGTGCTGTCCCAAGCTTCTGCAGACAAAGCTCTGGCAAAGTTAAATACCGAAATTGCTTCCAGTGGAGTCGGGCTTAGATTTATCACATTTATTATGGCAGTCCTCGATCCAAAAAAACATACGGTTTCGTTGGTCAACGCCGGACATATGGCTCCACTTTTACGAAAAAGTGCAGAGGGAACCGTTGAGTCGGTCGCCCAGGAACTGTCAGGAATGCCTTTGGGAGTTTTAAAAGACCAGGTTTTCCATGTCGAAACGTTCCCGCTGGATAAAGGGGATACGCTGGTGTTTTATACGGACGGAGTGACAGAAGCGATGGACCAGGAAAATAACCTTTATCACCGGAAAAGGCTGGTCAAATTTATTCAGTCTGGTCCGGAAGAGGTCGAGCCGCTCGTGAAAGGAATTCTGTCTGATGTTGATGCTTTCAGACAGAATGCATTGCAAACAGACGACATCTGCGTCGTCAGTTTTCGACGCAAAAAATAAGTCATACAATCAGAGTCCGACAAATGATTTGTTGGGCTCCAGTTTGTTTCAACTCACGAGGCGAGGCCCACTTTGACTGTAGATGTAATTTCAATTCTCGGAAATGATGGTAAGGTAGCCCAGAGACTGGACAAATATGAAAATCGTCCCGAGCAACTGGAAATGGCGGAAGCAGTTTCGCAAGCCATCGAGCAGAAAAATCACCTGCTGGTAGAGGCCGGAACGGGTGTCGGCAAGAGTTTCGCTTATTTAGTTCCTGCAATATTAGCAACCTGTAAACAAAACGAAACGCGTTCTGGAAAAGATCGCAAACGACTGATCGTTTCGACAAATACAATCAGTCTGCAGGAACAGTTAATCACTCGCGACATTCCTTTTTTGAATGCGGTAATGCCCATCGAGTTTTCGGCAGTTCTTGTGAAAGGCCGTTCGAATTACATCAGTCTGCGTAGATTGAAAGGAGCTGTCGACCGAGCGGGCAGTATCTTTTCTCGTGAAGATGAGCTGAGCCAACTCGATCAGATAGTACAGTGGTCCCATAAAACCACTGACGGCAGTCGTTCCGACTTGGATTTCCGACCTATCCCAAAAATCTGGGATGAAATTCAGAGTGAACACGGAAATTGTCTGGGAAAACGTTGCTCGACTCATAATGAATGTTTTTATTATCGTGCGCGCAGACGCGTCTGGAACGCCGATGTACTTGTTGTGAATCATGCGTTATTTTTTTCTGATCTGGCATTACGCCGCGATGGTAGCAGCATTCTTCCCGATTATGACACAGTGATCCTGGATGAAGCACACACCATCGAAGCGGTTGCAGGCGATCATCTTGGTCTATCGATCACCAACAGTCAATTCGATTACTTGTTTAATAAACTGTATAATGACAGAACACAAAAAGGACTGTTACTGCACCACAATTTGGTCGGTTGTCAGCAGCACGTGACGCGTCTCAGATTTATGGTCGAAGATTTATTTGATCATTTACTGGAATGGCAGGCCAGTCAGGGGCTTTCCAATCGACGGATCAGGCAACGGCCTCCTATTGACAATTCCATCACTCAAGAAATGAAGCTGTTGGCAGCGCAAATCTCAGAATACGCGTTTTCGCTCAAAAATGAGGAAGAAAAAATTGAATTGCAGGCAGCCGCCGAGCGCAGTTCTGCATTGGGAGATGCTTTAAACAGTTGGTTGACTCAACAGGCAGATGAAGATTCGGTTTACTGGGTCGAAGTTTCTCGCGGACGAAATCAGCGTGTAAAAATGGTAAATGCTCCGGTAGATGTCGGTCCGGTTTTGAGAGAAGAATTGTTCAATCAGGCAGACACCGTGATTCTCACCAGTGCTACTCTGGCTGTTGGTAATCAGGATTTCAGCTTTACACGATCACGATTGGGATTAACTCAATGTGAAGAGTTAAAGCTGGGGAGTCCATTTAACTATCAGGAGCAGGTTCGACTAATCTTACCGGAATCGATGCCAGATCCAGGCGATGCACCCGCTGCGTATGAAGTCGCTGTCGCGGAAAAGTTAAAACAATATATCGAACAGACGGACGGACATGCCTTTGCCTTGTTTACCAGTTACAAAATGATGAAACAGTGTGCGGATCGGATTAGTGGTTGGCTGCAGGAGCAAAACCTCGCATTGTATCTGCAAGGTGAAGGACTCCCCAGATCTCTGATGCTCGAGCGGTTTCGAAACAATCCACGGGGCGTTCTTTTTGGTACCGATAGTTTCTGGCAGGGGATCGACGTTCCCGGTGATGCCCTAACCAATGTGATTATTACCAAACTACCTTTTAGTGTGCCGGATCATCCACTTTTGGAAGCCAGAGTCGAGGCAATCCGCAGTAGAGGCGGCAATCCGTTTATGGATTACCAGATTCCTGAAGCAATCATTAAACTCAAACAGGGATTCGGTCGACTAATTCGTTCCGCCAGTGATCAAGGGCAGGTCGTCATACTTGATCCACGTGTTCGTACAAAACGTTATGGTCAAATATTTTTGGACAGCCTACCGGAATGCACCTTGATCATTGATAAGCAGGATGACTGACTGCACCACATCAAGACGAGAGCAATAGTGCCTGTTCCTTTTGATAGCAGGCCTGTTTCCTGACGGAACTTATTCCGATCCGAATATGATATCACTGCTACAATAGGAACCACCAAAATTATTTGCCAGTGTGACCACCTGGTCCAAGCCATCCAGAAACAGGTTTCGACCTAAATCAGTCAGTGGGTGCAAAAATAAAGACCAGAGTATCCCATCTCCAATCGCATAACGCGCATCAAGCGAACGATCGAAATTTGCCTCCATCACTTCCCATAAATCATCTTCGTCCAAATCTTCTTCTTTAAGAATGGGTGTCATCATGCGCATTCGATCATGTTCTTCATCAACAATCAGAAACAGAACGCGGTTGCCGTATTCGATTTTCCAACATCCCTCGCCTGTTTCCAGGAGGGTACTTACCTCATTAAGTAATTCTGAGATTGATTGCACATTCAATGCCGTTTTTATTGTCGCAATCATTGTCCTACTCCTTGAACATAAATCACATACTATTGAAATTATGGAACAGCTCTTAAACAAACCGAACCGGAGACCCTATTATCAGCATAAACCATTGCTTTGAGGACGACAGCCCTGCAATTGCACTTTCTATGTGCTAA
>NZ_CALEMX010000420.1 GCF_937910335.1 uncultured Gimesia sp.
ATTCATCAGGATGTTGCGTGTTAATTCGCACAAAGACAGGTTGGTCGTAACGTTCAAGGTCGCCTTCGTTTTTCTCATCAAATCCTCGAAATAAAGCGTTACCCTCTTCCCCTTCCCGACTGCGAAAATCAAATTTTGCCTCTTTTTTTGCAATGCGGATCAGTCCCACAAGTTGAATCAATTCATCTTCTTCAATGGCGCGACGTAGAAATTTGAATTCCCAGTTCGGGCGACCGGAAACATAGAGCACTCTATGTGCTGTTCTTCCACGATCCACTTTGAGAGTACGTTGATTGTTGAAGAGTGTCGCTTCCTCATGCTCTGAAGAAATGAGCGTGGTTCTAATCTTGTAAAATGCAATCCCTGTCTCTTCAGGCCGCACCTGGAACCGAATTTGGAATTGTTGCTCGGGTTTTGTAACATCGCGTATTACAGTCTCCACAATCTTGTCTGTTTCATCCTGTAAGTGGACTTTGATCTGTTTTTGCTGGCATTGCGTGGTAGACAGATTGGCCAGAATACGAATGGGTGCATCTTCAAAGGGAGAATAACTGACAGATGTTTTGATGATCGAAACATCGGTTACCGGTGTTTCGGTTCCTATAACAACAGGATAAATAGGAACTGACGTTTCTAAACAGCTGAGGTTTTCGATGGAAATACCGTCAGTCATCAGCAAAATCCCCGCGAGCGGCAGGTCTCTGTAACGCTGATTTAATTCGTTCAGACTGGATACGATATTTGTTCTGGAACCATTAAATGACAGATGTTTTAGATCTGTTTGCGCGTGCGCATGTGCGTTAAAAGAAAATTTACGTACAGAAAAATATTGTTCCAGGTCAATGAGCCACTGTGGATACTTTTTGTCGGCGTCTGGTTTCGAGGAGGTAAGTAAACGCTGAATGGTTTGTAGTCGTCGCTGATTGGTTTCCGAATCCTTGATTTGCAGACTTCGGCTGTCATCCACCGCAATTGCAAACAGATTTGTACCGGGATGCACGTGTACGCCGCTCCAGAGTGGCTCGATCAGTGCAATCGAAAGGATAGCGATGCCGCAGATTTTCAAAAACATCGCGGCTCCGGTTAAGGATCGTTTCATTGTAAGTGAACGATAGGCGTAGATCACCAGCGCCAATCCGATGATCATCGTCGCAATCATGAATGTGGTCCAGTGCGCTGCACCGAATTGTAATTGGGCCAGACAATTCATTTTCCACTCCCTAATTCTTCATAGTAGCGACGGACCAGATCTGAGTATTTTTCCGGTACAGGGTCACGGTCGATTGGTGCCAACGATGTTTGCGCGCCGCGTTTACTGATTTCGTTTGATAAGATTTTTTGAAGTTCAGCCAGCGGTTCCAGAATTTGTGCATCGACCAGGTTTCCTTCTGGTACTTTGGAATGACGTTTGAATTCCGCACGCATGCTTTGTGCCCGTTCACGTATCTGGGCAACTTGACTACGTAGTTTAGGGTCACCCACCATTTCCTCTACATTACGCATCCGGTCAGACCACTCGCGAAATTGGTTTCCGGTAAGCGGTCCGTTTGGTATGCCACCGGGACCTCCCTGGCTTCCGCCAGATCTGCCTTTCGATTTTCCCTGGGAGCCTTTCAGCGTTTTCGGTGATGAGGGACGCTCTCCTGACTTGCCAGAACCCGATGCAGAGCCTTGTCCTTTCCCTTTTGCTTTTTGAGCAGACGCCAATTGTACGGAGGATTTATCCTGGCCTGATGGCGTACCTGCCTGCCCCGGTTTTGAACTAGTGGATGGTTTTTGTCCCTGGGATTTACTGACACCGGGTTTTGAAGGTTTTTGTGCAGGAGATGAGGGCTGGCCTTGTGCGGCAGGTTGACCTGCCAGTTTCTGTTCCTGTTTCATGTCAGATGTCAGTGACTTGATTTCCTGTCGTGCCCGTTTGAGTGATTCCAGGTCGTTACCCAAAACGCTTTGAGCGGCCACTTGAACTCCTTTTTTTATGGCTTCAATTCCCTGACTAGCGCGCTGTTCCGCCTGCTGCGCACGATTGGTTTCTCCTTCTTGAAGGAATTGAGCAGCGTTTTTTAAAGCATCGCCCGGTCGATAAGGTCTGGTTTTACGAATAGCGTCGTACAGATGCTTTGAGAGCAGAGGTTCCGACTTTTCTGATTCCTGAACCACTTTCTTCATCTGTTCCACCAACTTCTTCAGACGGATTTCCTGCTCATGTAATTTGTCAGCGAGTTGTTGTTGTCCGTCATTTTTGCGCAAAGAACGCCTTTGTTGAGGTTGTTTTGTCTGTTTTTTATTGAGAGCCTGACTCAATTCTTTTTGTGTTTGATCGAGTTTTTCCGCCTGCTGATTCAGAGAACGCATGGTATCTGCAAACTGGTTTGCAGTCTTTTTACGGAAATCATTTTTAAGTTGATCAAGTTGCTGCTGTGCTCTGGTACCTGAATTCAGAGCGCGAGAGACCTGCCCCTCTTTTAAAGATTGGGAACTTTGCTGTAGATGCTTTCGCGTCTGCTCCAATTCACGTCGCGATTTCATGGAAGAGGCATCTTTTGATTGATCCATCCGTTGTGCAACTTGATCGGCTTTGCGCATCAGGTCCCGCTGCCGTTCTCGCAGATGTTTCAGTTGACGTTCAATTTCTTCTCTTTCCAGGTCAGTTTTTGCGAAGCGTTGTTTGTCCGCTAGTTCTTTCAGTTGCTGATTCAAATCTTTCTGGCGTTGTGCCAATTCTCTCAGCCGATTCAGAATTTGAAGTGCTTCGCGGTCCGGTTGGGCTGCCTGAGGTTGTGAGGCCTGGTTTTCTGATTCATAACGTTGTTTTTTATTCGTCAGTTTCAGTTGTTGAAGTTGGTTCTGTGAACGACTGCTCCCTCCTCCTTTACTGCCTCCTCCGTTTTTATTTTTAGAGACTCGATGTTCGCGTGCGCGCAATTTCAATAACATCTGGTAACTTGCCTGCTCTGTAGTCAGTGCCGACGTGAGTGATTCGATCTGACCTGCTTCTTTCGCAGAGCTGAGCAAAGCGATAGTTTCCTGCATCTTTTTAGTAATCAAATCAATGATGGCTTTTGACTTCTGTGATTTGATTTTCGATGCTAGTTTTATTGTAGCAGTGATCAACGCCTGTTGTGCCTGCTGAAGTGTCGTAACATCTCCTGCATACGCATCGGAAACTGTGGCATTGATCTCGCGGCGAATGATCTTCCAGGTGGCATTAATAATCTGTTTTTGTTGTTCTGCCAATTTTTCGGCTTGTTGTGCTTTGCCGCCTTTCTTTCCCGACTTCGAGGCACTGCTGGCAGAACTGCCTTCTCGAAAGATTTCTTCGAAATGCCGTACTTCCATGAAGTACATATCACTGAGTACCTTGCGGTTCCTGCCATCCGGGGCAATATCTTCTGCAAAGAGGTAATAAGAAATCAGTGTGTCAGGCTGAACTTGTAGTCGTTCCAGAGACATTAAATGTTCAGCTGTAAATTCCACGGCTGGCTGAGTGGTATCTCGCAAGTTCAGTGTTTGTGTTTTTGCTCCAGGAATGCTGTATACCAGGCCCACCTGCTGAATTCCAAAGTCATCAGTGACGGTACCTTGTACGAGCGCTTCTTCCAGGGGTGAAACACGCGTATCGCGGGCTGGGAATGTGATTTTGATTTCCGGTGGCAGATTTGGAATGACAGAAAGATCAATGATGGGATGCGTTCGATTTTCTCTTGAATCGCCATCAATCAGACGTAAGTTCCAGGTTCGATTGGTATCTGCTTTAAGTGTGAGGTGGCCTGACATGCCATCCGAACTGATAATCAACGGAAGTGAATGCTGTTCTGCTGATTCCAGTTCCGCAGACTTCACCGATTTATTAAATTGAGTCCGGAATTCGATCGTCGAGCCTGTTATGGCACTAATAAGCAAACTGTCTTCGATAATTTGAGCGGGTTGTCCCGTATATTCAGGAGGGCTGATCTTAGTATCCAGTTGGATCAATTCTGGCAGCTCAAAGACTTTGACCTGATACGTTTCCGATTCCCATGAATTCACCTGCACTGCATAAGACAGGTCATCCATCACAGCAGGCAGACGGGCGGCAAACACGGGGTCGTCTAAATGTTTGATAAGCGGTAATTTCCGTTGCTCTCCTGAGGATGAAGTGATCTGAAGTGTCACAGTATCAGGTGTTTTTCCTGTAAAACGTGCTGTGATCAATAACGGATGACTTTTTTCCACTTCCGTGGTCCCTGGTATGACCTCTACTTGAAACGGTTGCTCAATCACGGCAACCGTGAGCAGGTTTTCTTTTGGTTCTGGAGCTGCCTTCAGGTAGGACCAGCAGCTTAAGCAGCTAACAAACCAGGCGGTGAAGCAAATGAATTGTGTGGAACTTTGCAGAATGAGTTTACGGTTGGAGATGGACTGTCGCCAATCATTTTTTTCTCCATGAGTGATGACTTGTTGAATCAAACGGTTTTGTAGAAAAGTGAGTTGTTTTCCATTGTCTGTTTTTTCCAGTTCCAAAGTCGCCAGCAGGCTGGTGTCCAGATCGGGATAGGTGCATTCAATTAGTGTCGCCACTTGATGTCTACTGGCAGGAGAAAATCGATTGCGAGGTCGAAAGAAGAGCACTCCTGCTGCAGTGAAAAAAGGAATCGCTAACATGGTTACCAGCAACAAAAGATGCTGGTCAGAAGATGTGATAGGTTCTAGAATGAATAGACTTAACAATGTCAGACTGCAGGCGGCTATCCAGACGTACGTCAATCGCTTCAATTTCAAGCTGACATGATAGCGAAAGACGACCTGGTTGAGTTGTTTTAAGAGATCGGGCAAGCCCATGGTTACGCCTTTCGTATCGCTGAAGTAGTTCCACTGATCCATTTCGATTGCACTGTTTCCAGGCCCAGCATCGCAAGAGCCACAATGATGAGCCAGCGCCAGATTTTCTGTTTTTGTTCCAGCTCCCGAATGAGTGCCTGACGTCGAATTTCAGAGGCTGGCTGGCTGGTTGGCATCGATTTGCCAGGCTGCTGCATTCGCACTCCCAGTGATTCCAGTGTCTCGATTGTCAGAGGCGTAGTATTACTTTCTTCAATTGCCAGATTCACCGCAAATTTCTGAATAGGTCTGTTTTCATTTTCCGAAGTCGTCTGATAGATACCGGGTTGAATTGTTTCGTTTATGGTTTGTTGACCGGCGGTGAGCTGGATTTGATCTTGATTGATCGGTCTGATATTTATCGCTTTGAAAGCTTCAGGAAATGGAATTCTTTCACCGACCGTGAACTGAGAAGGAACATCAATCAAGTTTGAATTGAGTGTGAGGATCGCATCCAGAATCGGTACGAATTTTGTCGAGAGTGCAAATTGGCTTTCCGCGGGAGTCCAGCCAAATGTCATCACAATGAGTTTTCCCTTTCCAACAGGAAAATTCACAATCGCCGGGTTCTCATGGTCGAAGCGGGCTAATACCTGATGAGGAATTTCAGCCGGCAAGGCAAGCCGTTGGTAGTTCCAGAATTTGAGTTTTGTGAAGTCTGAATATTCCGGAGTCTGGAACATTTGAAAAACGGGGTGATCGTATTGAATATTAGTGAGTAATGCATAGCCATTGATGTCAATGGAATCAACAATCACTTTCTGAGAGACTTCTTTTTGCTTCGTTAATATTGGTTTTAATGTTTGTCTGGAAATTTCGTCGTTGAGAGAAAATAATACCACGCCACCCTGTTGCAGATAGTTTTGCACCAATTCTATTTCATCGCTAGAGAGTTCTCGACTGATAATCAGTAAGTGAATTCTGGTGACGGCCATAAGGATTTGTGGAGAGTCGGGGCCAACTGTCAAGAACTCCACATCCCGGGTTTTTGTTTTGGGAAACGCACGTTTGACAAAATAGTCAGGGTTTTCAGTCGCACCGGCGGCCGGTATGCCGTAGTGCACGATGGTTAAATTGGTTTTTTCGCGTGGTTGAAGATAGATCTTGTTGTCGAATTCATGTTCGCCACCACTGAGAATGATTTGAGTGAGTGGCTGTGGAATATCCAGCGCTGGCATATGAACAACCCGAGACTGCCCACGGGGAACATAAACCGGTTTTGCTTGTAGGGGATCACCTGGAGTTCTCTGATACGCGACCGAAAAGTGTTCCTGCTCTGAATCAGCGGCATTGACAACACGAACCGTTGCCTGAGATTGTTCATCTAACGAAAGCAATTCCAAACCTGCATTACTTGAATCTTTGGTCTTCAGTTGATGCAAGTGAACCTGAAGTTCTTCCGGCCAGGAGAACTCCGTGAGAGAATTGATTTGGGATCCTGCTTGAAAATCAGTAATCAGTTCAATGGTGCTGTTTTGCAGTAAATTTCCATTAGGATCGGAGGCGACTTGTTGCTGCAGTAGCGAAGCGATTTCTGTGAGTGCTTGACCCAGGTTCGTCGGATTCCAGCCGGGAGCTAGTTTGGTGAGTAGTTCCTGATCGTGTATTGGAGATTGATGTTGAATCGATGAATTTGTTTCTTTCAGTGCTTTAACAGCTTTCAGTCGGGAGTCAAAAGTATAAATAGCGATTTGATTTTGTTTTGCCTGTTGAATGAGTTCAACGGCTTTCTGTATAGCCTCTTTCCAAAGTGTTCCCCGCTGCATACTGGAACTGGTATCGATCAGTATGATGGTTTGCTGCGTAGTTGAAGCAGCGGTTAATTCGAGATCGGTGTTTTTGAAAAAAGGGCGTGCAAAGGCTGCGATTATAAGCATAACCGCTGCCGCGCGGAGTAATAATAGTAACCAATTTTCGATTTTGTTTTTGCGATTAGTTTGAGGGGGCTTATGTTCCAGGAAACGGAGCGAGCTGAAGAGAATGATGTTTTTAGGCTGATGTCTGACCAGATGCAGCAGGATTGGCAAGCCGACAACTATGATTCCGAATAAATAAAGCGGGGTTAAAAAACTCAACTGCGTTTCCTCTGTTCCTAAACTATCTTCAAGCGGCTCGATCAGTTAAAAAATCCGATAGACCTGCTTCAAGTGGAGTATCGGTAGTCAATCTGTGATAATGTACGCCCTGTTTTCGACACATGTTTTGTATTTCTTTCAAGTGTCGATTCAACTGTTGCTGATAGTTCGCCTGTGCTGATTTAGGATTAAGGGCGATACGTTCTCCTGATTCCATATCTTCAAAAATGGCAGATTCATTGAAGTTCAGATGAATCTCGGATGGGTCCAGAATTTGAAATAAAGCAACCTCATGCCCTTTGGCACGCAAGTAGCCTAAATGTGTGTTTAATTCTTCAAGTGGTGAAAGCAGATCGGAAATCAGTACAACCAGCCCTCGCTTTTTTATGGTCTCAATGGCATGTTTTAATGGTGAGACAAAATTGGTATGAGATCCCTGGGGAGGTCGTTCCAGTTCGATCAAAATACGTCTGAGTTGGCCGCGAGTGAATCGGGCGGGTACTACTGACTCAACCTGTTCATCAAAGATGATGAGTCCACTGGCGTCGCGTTGCGTTGACAGAAAATAGGCAAACGTCGCAGCCAGAGTTTTGGCATAGTCGGCTTTGGAATAACCCAGACTGTGGAATTGCATGGAAGAACTCAGATCCAGCAACATATGGCAGCAGAGATTGGTTTCTTCCTCGAAGCGTTTGATGAAATGTTGATTTGATCGAGCCGCCAGTTTCCAGTCAATGTGGCGTGGATCATCGCCAGGTGAGTACTCTCGATACTCTGTGAACTCAACTGAGAAACCATGATACGGGCTGCGATGTAAACCGTTCCATGTGCCTTCTACGACCGATTTGGCTCTCAGTTCCAGCGACTTGATTCGCATCAGACAGGCGGGATCAATCCTCTGTGATACCAGTTTCTGGTTCTGATTCGTTTTTCGTGATGTATGATGCTTCAGAGGTAGTGAACTCATGCTTCAACGGGCCTTTTAATGGTTTCAATCAGTTGTTGGACAACATGTTCGACGGTGATGCCTTCTGCTTCTGCACGATAATTAATCAGAATCCGATGACGGAGTACAGGGGCTAATAACGACTGAAGATCTTCGAGGATCACATGCACGCGGCCGCGCAGAACGGCACGTGCTTTCGCACCCAGGATAAGGCTTTGGGCTGCTCTGAGTCCGGCGCCCCAATTGACCCATTCATTGATAAAGTCTGGCGTCGTTTCCTGATGAGGTCGGGATGCAGCACAAAGTTGGACTGCATAACGCACAAGTTCTTCCGCCACGGGAACATCGCGGACAAACTTGTGAAACTGTTGAATATCGTTTCCGGTAAACAGAGGCATAATGGGTTCGGCGTCACGCGCAGTGGTTTGTGTGACGACGGCAACTTCATCCTCTTCTGACAGGTAGTCTATGAATAGATTAAACATGAAGCGGTCCAATTGTGCTTCAGGCAAGGGATAAGTACCCTCCATTTCGATCGGGTTTTGCGTCGCAAGAACGAAAAAGGGATGATCCAGTTCATATTTGATACCAGTTACAGTGACCTGTTTTTCCTGCATCGCTTCCAGCAGCGCTGCCTGTGTTTTGGGGGGCGTGCGGTTAATTTCATCCGCTAGCAGAATATTTGTGAATACCGGGCCTTTGACAAATTTGAGAGCCCTTGATTCTTCCGAATTCCCTGCCAGAATTTCCGTCCCGGTAATGTCTGCGGGCATCAGGTCCGGCGTGAACTGAATCCGTTGTGATTTCAGTTTAAAGACCTGCGCCAGTGAATTAACCAGCAATGTCTTGGCCAATCCGGGCGCGCCCGTAATTAGACAATGTCCGCCGGAAAACAGAGCAATCAGGAGCTGATCAATAATTTCCTTCTGCCCGATGATTGCTTTAGAAATTTCCGCATCAATTTGCTGACGGCTGTTTTGCAGCATTTCAAAAATACGCTCTTCTTCGTCGCGATCATCGGTAGAAATTAGTTTAAGATTCACGTTTGGCTCCTGAAAAAAACTATAAATTAATATGCGCTGGATTCAGTGTGTCATTGCGTAAAACACAATGTTGATACCAAGGGGGTAAGCTTTCTTTTCCGAGAATTCACGAAAATACCATTTGTCTTCACCTTCTCGTTCCCATCCATCACCCAGGTCAGTATTGTGACAAACCATTGTTATCAGACGTCCCTGTTCATCGAATAGACCTCGGTAATGAACTTGTTTGGCATCTTCCCGTTCCCAGGTGATGCCTTCAGAACGCCCCCACTGGGCAACTCCAATACTGGGGACCTGTGGCTTTTCTTTCAGGTCATACACACAGTGGAAAATGGGATGTTCTAAGGGGAGTTCGACCAGTTCGCGTTCCGGAAATACTCGTTTCATTTGCATCGCGAAGTTATCCCATTCCGCTTCTCCCCAGAAATCGTCGACCATCATAAATCCACCATTGGTCAAGTAACGTTTCAATGCGATCACTTCTTCTTCAGTGAATTCGAGTGAGCCGGGTTCGATCAGGTAGATAAAGGGGTAATCGAACAGTTCTGCATCTGTCAGCTCCAGAATGCGTCCTTCCGGATCCACTTTCATGGAAGTGAGTTGTTGCAGGCGATACGAGAAATTCAGATCACTATCGGGGTAATCAGTGGCCCATCTCCGCCAGCCTTGATGAGAGTTGTATCTGATTCTTACGAATGTGAAGACGTCCTGCTTAAATTCTGGATCATTTTTCCAGTCGGGGACTCCTCCCCGGTCAGCAGGAACTGCGGGACGATACGGACCGATGCAAATCGTGACGACGATCAGCGAAGCAAAAATCAGTACCAGTGAATTTAATTTATAGTTCATGGCCGGCTCCTCCTTGAGCCTTAGTTGTCCATAGTTAAAACCTGTGCAGCTGCAATTAATGTGAATTTAAAGTGAGTTCGAGTAATAATTGATGGGCCGCTCGAAATCGGGGAGCCTCTTCGAGTGCGATCAGTGTATGTCGTTTTGCTTGCTCCAAATCGTTCTCTCTCAGTAATCGGGCGAGTTGATAATGTGCATCTGCTTTATTATGTGGATTTAAAACAAGAATCGCTCGATAGGCATGAATGGCTTCCTGCTTTTGATGCAGTTGAATACAGGATTCAGCATAGGCTCTTTGTGTTTCCTGTACGAGCGGGTTAATGGCAATAGCGGATTGCGCGGATTGATAAACAGCGCGCCAGTTTTCTGATTTTCGATGAAGCTCTATGAGCCGTTGAAATACTTTCAACGCATGAGGATTAATCGCTGCATGTTGCTCCAGATATGTCTGCTCCTGATCATAGCGTTTCTGTTTTTGGTAAAGATTTGCCAAACGCAGACAGGCATTATCTGCTCCCGTGTATTCTGGATATAGTTTGGTAAGTTGAATGAGAATGGCTTCCAGCTCTTTCGTACGGTTTTCATCTTCCAGAATCTGGGAATACGCCATGAGCCCCTGGAAATGGTTGGGGTGTTTCTTGATCCAGTCATCAAATCGTTTTGTATCATCACTCGTAAGTGCCCTCAGGTTCTGTTCAGGCCAGTTAGCAGAAGGGGCAAATTGTTCTGTCTGATTTTTAAGAAAAGAGGCAAATTCCTGTTCCAGTTCTCCCAGTTCTTTTGTGCGGCGTTCGATGGCGACATTAATCGGAATTCCAACCCGTAAATCATTCAATATATTTCGTAACGCTTCGAAGCCGAAATGGTCTATGATATATTTCACAACCATGGATGACTGATAATAAGCAAACTGAATATGGAGACTGCTTTTCGGATTGAGAAAGGCACTGCTTAAATGACCGATAGGAGTGCTTTCTCCTTTGAGGATGATTTCTCGATATTGTGGGATCATTGTCTCGCCCCAAAGCGGATTTTTCTGTCGTTCTTCATAAACAGAAATTCCTTCACTGATCCAGCGTGGCATTTTATTTTTGGTCAGTTCGAGCGTGACAACATGACAAAATTCATGCCACAAGACAGATTGCCAGTTAGTTGGATGTTCGGCTTGTGATGCCGGGCTGTTGGCTGTGATGACTTTTCCGAAACAAACTCCCAGATAACCGGAGACAGCAGGCATCCCAAATGTACGAACGGCAAAATCATCCGGATCAGGAAAGATTTCTACAGTGATTTTATCTTTCAAATCAAGCGCATACTTCTCACAGAGAGTACTGCGGGCTTCGTGCAGAAGATTGATAACCTGTTGGCCATAGACGTCCGCCTCACGCGAATCCATTCGGATAATGAAAAACTCATCTTCCAGAGTTTTGAATTTGGCGAGTTGATCCTTCAGCTCGAGCAGATTGAATGTAGTTGTATCATAGCCATCCTGTTGATGGGCCTGGAGTGCATGTTCCCAGCCACTGATTTCGTGTCCTAAACGCAATTCGTCCTGAGCCAGTTGAATCCGCGCGGGCAAATAATATGAGTCTTTTTCAAGTGCCCGATGTTGATATGCAGCACCTTCAGCAAATCGATAGTGTTCGGAAAGCATTTTTCCAATCAAATAATCGACTTCGGGATTTTGATTGTGGTGACTTAAGGCCTGCCAGTAATAAGCGGTTTCAGCATGCGGTCGATTTTCGAAATGTGCAATCACTGCCAGAAAGGACCAGGCTTCGGTATGGTGGGGATTGATCGACAATATTTGATTCAAATGAGATTTTGCAAGCATGAATTGTTCGGAGTGGATGAAACGAGAGATCTGTTGCAAGTGAGCAGGTATGTAATTCGGATTGAGACGTAGCACTTCAGACATCAGTTTCTCAGATTGTTCCGGGTTCGTTTTTTGCAGGGATCTGGCTAGACCAAAAAGTAAGTCGGGATCATCGGGGATATGCTTTAGCGCTGCCTGAAATGTTTCCTGAGCCAACCCATAGTCGTGTTTGGCTAATGCCAGATTTCCACTGGCTAGATAAGCATCCCGGTGGTCAGGATATTCTTTGATCGCCCGGTCATAAAAGGATTCAAGAACTTCTCCGGGATCAACATTACGTTTTATCGCAACTTGCCCTAAAACTACCAAGCTGCTGGCGTCGGTGTATCGCCAGGCGGAGCGACTTGCCAACTCGTGAATGCTGGTCAGAAAAGCGTCGGCTGCTTCGTGTTGATTATTTAAATGATAAATTTCCTGAGCCAAAAATCGTAGCGGCAGACTCCAGGAATAACGTTTCAGGCCCGCATTAATTGTTTGCTGGGCTTCCGTGTATTGTCCAATTGCGAGTTCAGCCTGTGCTTTAAGCAGCGGCCATTCTGAGCCATATGACTTTTTAAGGATCGCAGCTTCGGCCGTTTCGATGCATGTTTCATATTGGCCGGATCGAAGTAGTTGCTCGCAGCTTTCAATATCAGAAGCGTAGGAGATTCCTGAAATGAACGTGAGTGCGAGCAGGAAGCTCAGTGACCGCATAAGTAGAGTCGATAGACTTTGAATCTTATGAGAAGGTCGGTACAGAAGAGGTACCTTAAGGCCGCGCCAGACTCGAAAACATTGCACTCGTTGCATATGCGCCCTTCCCTGGGAAAGTCCAATGAGCGAATGGTTTTCGGACTCATTGAATCACAATTCTTCAGTTCAGGATCATTTCTTCCCTGAATTATCGAAGAACTAGTTTTGACTCAATTGCAGGACGCCGGTTGTAAATCATGAGTTGGTGAGCCAACGGGGAACAATATCTGAAATTCTTGATGCATGCAAGAAGAGTTTTGGCAGGGAGGGATTCAATTCACTTTCAAGGCTTTATGAGTTAAGAAGATAGTGAATGCAAAACAGGCAGGGTCTCAACTTTCAAACCATTGAGATCCTGCCTGTTTGTAATCAGTTGTTCCGCTGCTAAATATTAGCAGGAACTAATTTTACGTGCGATGGCCGCTTTAGAATTCGCCAAGCACATGTCCGTCATTGATACCAGCCAGCCATGTATAGGTATCGCCGTTAATATTTTCGCTGATGAAACGAACTTTACCATCACCCATCAGGAAGTGGCAGCCACCAACATGCGGGCTGCTGAATGCATTACCACTTGCCTGGTTGATGAGTTCAGTGGTGAGAGTGCCTGCACTGTTGGCACTTGAGGCTGTACCTAAAATGGAATTTTCATCGGCAGTAAGAGGCGTTGTAGTATTCTGAATGCCGATCCAGATTGCACCGGTACGAGTGATTGAAATGGGAGCGGGAGAATCTTGTGTTGTTCTTTCGCCGACCATGATAATATTGCTTGTTCCGTCAGTCATGTCTCGGAATTTGACTTTCACAGTGCTGTTTCCAAATGACGTAGCAACAGTTCTAGCAGCAGGCGTTCCTGTGGTATCCCAGAAAACCGATGCTCTTACTCCAGGATAGTTTGATTTTCCCCAAGAGTAGCTTTGGGCTGGGCTGGGGCGATCTGCGTTAACACTACTTGATGGGTCAGAGGGGCAGACATAGCCGGGTATAACTGATTCTACCTGGGTCGTTGCGGCAACCTTTGGTGTAACATCAGCAACTGCCAACCATCCGGTAGCTCCGTTTGAGTTAAACATGCTGGATGTGATCTGGTTATACAAATTCGCTTGATCGACAAATGGCAAAATCATAGCAGACCATGCTATTTTGCTTCCAGCCGTGGAATTATAAGCAGTACCAACATAACCGGGAGGGAAGATGCTGTGTGTTTCGTGGTAGTTGTGAAGAGCCAAACCAATTTGCTTCAAATTGTTTTTACAATTTGATCGTCGGGCTGCTTCTCGTGCCTGTTGAACAGCAGGAAGAAGTAATGCAATCAGAATCGCGATGATTGCAATTACCACAAGTAGTTCGATCAGTGTGAACCCGCGCTGACGGGCTCCGTTACATCTCTTCATCATAACTCCAGTGAAAAATTTTGGGTTTAGAGGGTGCCTGATACCTAGCTCTTTTTTAACTCTTAAAAGCCGGGATTTCCCATATGGGTTGAGCCTGGAACAGATCCAGACTCGCAACCTT
>NZ_CALEMX010000421.1 GCF_937910335.1 uncultured Gimesia sp.
CCTCGGCAAGGACTTTCACCTCGCTGATTCGATGCGCTTGCAGGCGCACTAGGGGCGAACCCATGTGTTCGCCCGCGGTCGTAGATCAATCGTTGTGCATTTATCTCGAATGGACGATACGGTTGTGTTTCGTTTTAAAAATGGAAAATGTTATATAGCAGCGGGAGGACACACGGGTCCTCCCCTACAAATTATGCTTTGAGCTGGCCACCCGGTGCAAAATCGGTATGACACATCAATTTAATTCGTGCCTTTCGTGAATTTCGTGGTAGTAAGAATTCCAATCAACAAAGTCACGGCTGATGAATTTTCAACGGATTCGTTTCCAGAATAATGTCATTGATACCGGTTTGATTGAAACCTTTGAATCCGTCTTCACGTTGTAAAATTTCCAGATGAGAACCAATGGCCCCCTGCACCCGGAATTTATTTGCTTCCTCGGCCGTGATCAATCCATCATCCAGCAATGATTGAATCCGACTTTCCTTCACAGGCCAGATCTCCCCCGCGGTAAACGCCTGCTTAAGATGTGGTAAATCCGTAAACGGCTTCATCGTCTTCACGGAATTCTCTTCCGCCAGCTGATCCCGAGCCGCCGTAAAGTCAAACAGACATTCCAGATGATGCATGCCCGCCTGCAAAAACGCCTCACCATGCAGACGGCACCAAAGCCCCACGGTTCCCAGTTCAGAAAGATCGGCCAGAGGTTCATGCGCAAAATCCTGTGAAACTTCTTCGGGTGACAAATCGACGTCCGCAAAGATCACAACCCCCGTTACTGGATGTTCCAACACTTGAGCGCCCCAACCCGCTTCCTTGCCGGCGTAAAAACGTTCGCGCAGATCAAAGCCCAGCAGTTCGAAGACTGAGATCAATCGCCAGAAATGTTGACGACTGGAGCGATACGTATGGTGGTCATGATTCGACCAGCCCAGACCCATTGAATCCTGACGGGCTTTTTGAATGCGGGCAACAGAATTCCGCTGTTGCCAATAGGCACGCTCTGCAACAAAAAACAGATCACACGTACGATCCACGCCCAAATCCGCAATCGCAGATTTAATCAGAGTTTCCGCATTTGCAAATCCCGCTGCTTCATCAGAAAAATCACGCGGACGTAAACGAAAGGCTTCAGTATGATATAACAGCATTTGCAAATCAGGCTGTCGCAATTCTGTCGTGGCATCAATGCGAGCACCATGTCGTTCGATAACATGCAAGGCGACATCATTTTCCTGAAATACCAATTGCTGTCGAACAGCAAAACCGATGTCCCCATCAATCCGCGTCGATAACGCACTTTGATGAACGGCTAAAAATTCAACTACCGAATCCACGATCAGAAAAAGTCGTTCAATTTTTTCTGAACTTAATAGAATTGCAGGAAACTGGGCAGAGGGATGCTGAAACAATGAGTGTTTCGAATCAGCGGACTTCTCGTAGCCCAAACCGAGTAATCTTGCTTCCAACTCAGCCGACCCGTGCAATTCCAGATGATCAATCCAGTCAATCAACCGGGTTCCCGTCTGCGAATGCAAATCTTCTGAAAACTTCCTGAGAATTGACGATTGTAAAAAATATTCGCCAATTCGCTCATTCAGGAAATCTGCAGTTTCCGGATATTGTTTCCAATCAAATGTCGCAAGCTGTTCACTGGTCATGCCTTATCTCCTTGTTTCTTAATTCTTCCCATATTCAGCTAAGAGTCAAGCAGTATTCCTATTTGTACTACGAATTTTTCTGCGAAAACAAGAACTCAATCAGAAAAGACAATTCCTGCGTATATAATGTTAGTAGAGGTCTTTCTATTCTTAAATCTCACATCTTGAATTCCACTTCAGAGGACCTGATATGTCTCAAACCATCTTATTAATTGGTGCGGGAAAAATCGGACGAATGATCGCCTCGATGCTTCAAAGTACCGGCGATTATCATCTGCGAATTGCAGACCGAGTTCCCGCTGCATTAGAAAGAATACAAAAACGGATTCCGTCCGCGGAAATCCACACTCTCAATGCAGACTCGCATCCGGAATTACTTCACCTCATGCAAGACTGTACCGCCGTGATCTCGGCTCTGAGTTTTAGAGAAAACCCGGGAGTCGCCCGGGCCGCGCAGGAAGCAGGCATCAATTATTTCGACCTCACCGAAGACCGGCAAACTACAGCCGCCGTCAAAGAAATTGCCGACGATGCCGTTCCCGGACAGGTTTTTGTCCCCCAATGTGGACTCGCCCCCGGATTCGTCACTATTATTACAAAACACGTCATGGAATGGTTCGACGAAATCGATACCGTTCGCATGCGCGTAGGAGCCCTGCCACAACATCCAACCAATGCACTCTCTTACAACTTGACCTGGTCAACAGACGGATTGATCAATGAGTATTGCAATCCATGCGAAGAAATCCATGCACATAAAATAAAAAACCAGCACCCCTTGGAAGGGCTCGAACAGTTCACGCTGGATGGAAATGTCTACGAAGCCTTCAATACATCAGGCGGACTCGGAACATTGTGCGAAACCATGAATGGCCACGTGCGAGAACTGAATTACAAAACCATTCGTTACCCCGGCCATCACATGTTAATGAAATTTCTCCTGCAGGACCTCAGACTCGCAGATCGGCGCGAACTCCTGAAAGATGTAATGGAAAATGCCATTCCTGTAACATTCCAGGATGTCGTGATTGTATTTTGCACCGTCAGAGGAAATCGAAACGGACAGTTTGTTGAAAAGAGTGACCTGCGAAAACTGTATGCCCAGGAAATTAACGGTGAACAATGGAGTGCGATTCAATTAACTACAGGAGCGGGAATTTGTGCCGTCGTTGACCTGGTTCAACAAAATCAGTTAAGCGGTACAGGATTGATCCGACAGGAAGAGGTCCCGTTTGACATGTTTATCAACAACCGATTTGGAAGTTATTTCGAAACAGAGAAATTACTTTCCGCACCATCGACATTCATCAAGTGAGCGCTAACCATGACGCATCCCATACATGAAGTATTACAACGCATCAATGTGCCCGGTCAGCCCGCGGCTGTCGCCATTGGAACAAACTGGCAAAGCGGTGCCGGAGAACTCTTGAAGGGAACCTCTCCCATCGACGGAGAAACGCTGGTCACCCTGCAGGAAGCCACACTCGGCGATGTAGGCTTAGCCGTCGATACAGCAAAAAATGCATTTCTGAAATGGCGACAAGTCCCCGCACCCAGGCGCGGTGAATTCGTACGCTTACTCGGCGAAGCACTACGCAAATACAAAACAGATCTGGCGACGATCGTCAGTTGGGAAGCAGGCAAAATTACACAGGAAGCATTGGGCGAAGTTCAGGAGATGATCGACATCTGCGATTTCGCCGTTGGCTTAAGTCGGCAGCTATACGGCTCTACCATCGCCAGCGAAAGACCGGGACACCGGCTCATGGAACAATGGCACCCCTTGGGACCGGTCGGAATTATCAGCGCATTTAATTTCCCCGTTGCTGTCTGGGCCTGGAACGCGATGCTCGCTTTTGTATGTGGAGATTCCGTCATCTGGAAACCTTCTGAAAAAACACCGCTCTGCGCCATCGCCTGTCAGCAAATCGTCAACGATGTCGCGCAGAATTTTCCCGAAGCCCCCGATGGTATTTCAAACCTGCTAATCGGTCGCGCTAACATCGGCAAAGCATTGTCTGAACATCATGAAATCCCACTGATCTCAGCAACGGGTTCCGTTCCAATGGGTCGCGCCGTCGCCCAAACGGTCGCCAGTCGACTTGGTCGAAGTCTATTAGAACTCGGCGGCAACAACGCCATGATCGTCACCGAATCGGCAGATTTGGAAATGACCGTTCGCTCCGCCCTCTTCTCAGCCGTCGGCACATGCGGACAACGTTGCACCACGCTACGTCGTCTAATCGTACACGAAAACATCGCAGACCAATTAATAACGTCGCTCAAAAATGCCTACCAGCGTTTGCCCATAGGCAATCCACTCACAGAGGGAACACTGGTCGGCCCTCTAGTCGATCAGGCGGCCCTTGATGCCATGCAACAGGCATTAAAAACTGCAAAAAAACAAGGAGGCATTGTCCATTTCGGACATCAACTTGTCGAAGAAGATACAGCAAAAGGCTGCTACGTGCATCCCGCGATCGTCGAAATGGAAAGCCAGACCGACATCGTACAACAGGAAACCTTCGCCCCTATTCTCTATGTCATGCGCTACCGCACTCTCGAAGAAGCCATCGAAATGCATAACCAGGTTCCACAAGGACTATCTTCCGCCATCATGACCAATGATGTCCGTGAAGCAGAACTCTTTTACTCGCCCGTGGGTTCCGATTGCGGTATCGCGAATGTGAATGTCGGTCCCAGTGGTGCAGAAATCGGTGGCGCGTTCGGCGGCGAAAAAGAAACCGGCGGCGGACGCGAATCAGGATCCGATTCCTGGAAAGCCTACATGCGCCGCACCACAAACACCATTAACTACTCAACCGAATTGCCACTCGCGCAAGGGATCAAATTCGATCTCTAAACCGAATTCAAGCCAACAAAACGGGGGACACTGTCGCCGCACCGGGTGCCACTGTCGGCTGGCCCGACAGTGCGCGTCTCAAGCTCTCCCACACATCATTCCAACTAAACTCAAAACACCTCACGAATCACTTCACCACCTAATACCGTGGCGATTTCTTTCCGGTTATTATGCAGGTAATACAACTTATGCTGATCGATACCCAGCGCGTGCAATAAAGTCGCATGCAGATCCGCAGGAGATATCGGACGTTCGACCGGCGTGTAACCCAAATCATCTGTACGACCGATAATCTGCCCCCCCTTCACTCCACCGCCAGCCATCCACATGCAATACGTCGTCGGTAAATGATCACGACCACGCCGATCACCTTTCGCAGAACCCTCGGTCGTCGGAGTGCGTCCAAATTCGCCGCCCCAGATCACCAGAGTTTCATCCAGTAATCCACGTTGTTTCAAATCCTTGAGCAGACCGGCTACAGGTACATCAGTAGCCCGCGCACGTTTTGTATGATTCGCCTTGATCGCACCATGCGCGTCCCAGCCACCATTTCGCAATTGCACTACACGCACTCCACGCTCAACTAATCGTCGCGATATCAAACAGTGCCTCCCGAATTCCGCAGTTGACTTATCATCCAGACCATACAGCTTCGCCGTCCTCCCGCTCTCACTCTGCAAATCAAAAACTTCCGGAGCCGAGGTCTGCATACGAAAACCCAGTTCATAAGAAGCTATCCGCGCTTCCAATTCCGAATCCTGACCAAGTTGAGATAAATGTTCCTGATTCATCCAGTTGATAAAATCCAGTTGCTGGCGACGATTCTGATTCGAATAACCGGCGGGCATCTGTGTATAGGGAATCCCTCGCTTGCCATCCACGAGCGTTCCTTGAACCCGCGATGGTAAAAAACCGGCGCCCCAGCCCGGCGTTTGAGGCGCAGGTCCCGTACTGTTCGAGAGCATCGAAATAAAGCCCGGCAGATCGCGGCTTTCACTTCCCAGACCGTATGTCATCCAGGCCCCCAGACTGGGACGATCACCAATCGCAGAACCAGTCAACGCAATACATTCACCAGGTCCATGCACGGGCACACGATGATTCACAGATCGTAGCACGCAAATGTCATCGATCATTTCAGCCGTCTTGGGAAAGAGATTCGAAACCGGAATGCCACTCTCACCATATTTTTTGAATGCAAAAGGAGAAGCCATCAGTTTGGAATTCAAACCAGCCCGCGGAATGTTAGGCACCCGGGCGGCAATACTTTCAGGCACCCCTTTTCCTTCGAGTTTCGTCAGCAACGGTTTCGGATCAAATGTATCAACCTGACTGGGAGCCCCCGACATAAACAGAAAGATAACATTCTTCGCCGTCGCAGGAAAATGATTCGTCCCGGCACTTTTATGACCGCTATCTTCCGCGCACAACAAACCTTCATCAGCCAGAAGTGACATCAATCCCACCGCACCAAAGCCAAGCACACTTTGATCCAGCATCTCGCGTCGACTCATATTTTGCCGGGAAATCGCATGAGGAAACAGATTCATTTTTCTTTGATCCGGTATCATCGGAACCTTCGAAACTAAGGGATATAAATAAACTCGTTCAAATTAAGTAACGCATGACACAACATCGACAAGCGACGATTCTGCTCAGTAACAGATCCATCTCTCTGATAAAAAGACAGAGACCGCGACAGCTCATCCGGGTTTGGTGCGCGTCCCAGGACTCTCTGAAACGCCTGTTCGACCTGTATACTTTGATCATCCCCCGCACTCTCCACAATCTTTTTCGCCAGCACCTGAGCCCGGCGATCCATGAATTGACTGTTCAACATAAACAGTGGTTGCAGTGCCACCGTCGAAACCTGCCTCCGCGAACAACTGGCAATGCTATCCGGCGCATCAAACATCGTCATCACTGAGGGCATTTCACTCCGGCGCTGAAACAGATAAATCGTACGACGCAAATTTTCCTCTTCCCGCTCCTGAGGCACACTCGGCCCACCTGTATCGCGTTTTAATTCCCCTGTCGCACATAAAATGGAATCACGAATCGCTTCCG
Source organism: uncultured Gimesia sp. (assembly GCF_937910335.1). GTDB lineage: Bacteria > Planctomycetota > Planctomycetia > Planctomycetales > Planctomycetaceae > Gimesia. Next base: position 6,592 of record NZ_CALEMX010000421.1, read on the forward strand.
CTTCCAGCCTGCGACGAGGCCAACTCCACAGCAAACGATTCTCGGGATCGCGTTTCAAATTCGACTCGTGAACCACACGCGATTGGCGATAGGTTGCCGAAAGCACAATCTGCCTGTGAATATGCTTCGTACTCCAATCATGCTCCATCAGTTCAACCGCCAACCAATCCAGTAAATCAGGATGCGTCGGCTTCTCGCCCTGCACACCAAAATCACTAGGCGTCGAAACCAATCCCCGTCCGAAATGATACTGCCATAAACGATTCACCCACACCCGCGATACCAGCGGATTCTTACGATCCGTCAACCAACGTGCCAACGCGTCCCGAGACAAATTCTTAGACGAATTCGACGACGCACCCAATACCGCAGGCCAGCCTTTGCCCACCTCCAACCCCGGCTTGTGAACATCACCGCGAATTAAGATCTGAGACTTCGTTCGCTTCAAACCTTCCGCAGAGTAAGGCAGCGGATCGCGGTTTACCACCGGTAAACGCTCAATTTCAGCATGCCCCGTTAATGGTGAATAAAAACCCCAGGTATGAGGCGTTTTCGTATGCTGAAACCGTTTTCTACTAATCAGCTTCTTCGCCTCACGTTGATAAAAATCAAACGTCCCTTTCGGCATCCATTGTTTCATATCCGTCGGATTCGGCAGCGTCTTACTTTGTAAAGACAAATTCCCCAGTTGACCATTCACAAAAAAACCTTGCAGCCGATAGTAGTCACGCTGCGTCAATGGATCGAATTTATGATTGTGACATTGCGCACACTCCAACGTCAGCCCCAGAATCGCGCTACTGGTAACATTCACAATATCCACCAGCACATCGTTCCGCTGCATTGCTTTATCCATCTGGTTTCCGCTGATCCGGGCCGACGCTAAAAAACCGGTCGCAATCAAACTCTCATCCGAATACGGTTCCAGTTCATCACCCGCCAACTGCTCAGTTAGAAAACGATCATAAGGCTTATCTTCATTGAAACTCTCAATCACATAATCGCGATAGCGCCAAGCATATGGTCGCGGCAGATCATGCTGATATCCATGGCTTTCTGCCCACCGCGTCAGATCAAGCCAGTAACGCGCCCAGCGTTCGCCATAATGTTTCGATCCCAACAAGCGCTCCACCAGATTCTCATAAGCACGTGGATTGGTGTCATTCACGAAGCTTTCAATTTCCTCAGCCGTAGGAGGCAAACCGATCAGATCCAGAGACAAACGTCGCACCAAAGTCGACTTCTGTGCTTCTGATGCAGGCTGAATCCCCTGCTTCTGATAAGCACGTTCGATAAAGGCATCCACGGGCGTCCGCACGCGCTTTGAATCTTTTCTATCCGGAATCTTCGGACGTTTGATCGTTTGAAAGGCCCAATGATCCGACTCCGTCTTGGGCGTCGGCAGTAACTTATGATCCCATTTGGCACCCTGATCGATCCAGGCACGTAACAACGCGATTTCCTTTTTCGACAACGCAGGTGCCGAGTCAACCGGTGGCATCCGTTCTTCTGGCACTGTCGACGAAACCAACTGAATCAGCTTGCTCTGCTGACTCTCTCCCGGCACGATTAACTCTTCACCGGTACTAAAACCGCGCAGCTCGTCATACACATCCAACCGATAGCCGGAATCCGGATTTGCACCCGCATGACACGAAAAACAACGTTGCTTAAGTAAGGGAAAGATCTCTTTTTGAAAATGAACCTGCTTGTGCCAGGCTGTCTTTTCCTGAGGGTTCATCGAGGGAATTTGTGAAGGCGATAAATCGAGAACGTCATTCCATGTACGACTCAAAACCAGATCACTCACATAAATCCGATCTGAACGCTCGGTTTTTAAGCCAGTCGCAAATCCGACCCAGCGCACGGCATTCACGCTTTGCGGATTCACTGCCGTAGCTACCGGCTTATCCAGATCACCGGGTTTCGGATCAACCCACAAATCGAACCGCGTAAAACCGGCACGTAATGAGTTTTCAGGCTTCGATAATCGACCGACAATCTGATAGTCCCGATCGCGTTCCAGCTCCACCGAACTCCAGGCCGTCTTATGGCTGCCGATTCGCACCATAAACACAACCTTCCCCTTCTGAGGACCGCTTTCATTAATATGAATGCCGATATTGGGAATATGCGAAGCATGCACCGCCTGATCAGAGCCTTCATAACGATCCAGCCAGAACACAAAAAACTCACCCTGATCACGCAACTTTTCATCAGCAGCATAGCGGAACCGAAAACGGAGAAACAATTCCTGCCCCTGATACGTTTCCTTTAACTCACGCCGCAAAGGATTATTCCGTTTTCCAGTCCCCTGTATCATCGCTTCATGCGCGATAACCTGTTGTTTATTTTTCGAACTCGTTTTTTGCTTTGCATCCACAAACAACGCCGGCTGCTGCTTCGAAAGAACCCAGCCCCCCTTCCACCCAAAACCCGGTTGATCTTTTTTGCCCGGTTGAATTTTTTTGAAGGAATCAAATTTCCGATTCACCAACCCCTGAGCCAGCCGCGACTCCTGCCCTTGCACTTGCGCGGCAATACACAGCAGCATCCCCAATACCAGCAGCCCTGGAAGCGGTCGCGAATGAAAAAGAAAAGCCCAGTAAGCGTAATACATCGAAAACTTTCAAATCAAATAAAGCGATAGTATGTCTGAACATCGAAACACAAATCATACAATACTATACATAGTGTCGTCCCCTCACTCACAAAGATCAATGGAAAAATCTCGCAATTCATCATCAACGAGGGAAGACAGCCCTCCAACAGCGAAGCAATATTGAAACGTTCAACGCGTTTCGTGAATTTCGTGTTTTTCGTGGTAGTGAAAATCCATAAAATGATTGCAGTACTATTCACCAAACGAAGACTTAACTAACGCGCATCATAAGCAAACAAACCCAGCACCCATACATCCTTGTCTTTTGCACGTATGCGAACATGATGTTTATAAAAAGATAGCCCTCTAACACCACGCCGGTTCTCAATAAAATGTTTACGACCCTTCGAATCTGTAAACGCCACATTCGTCGGCTGTGACCAGGCAGCCTTGCCATTCACCTCAGTAACCAGCGTGCCGCCTTCGGCGCGGTCGAGCCAGGCAATAGACAGATCCGTACCTTCAACTTCAATTTCTATCGATTCACCGGCCGCCAGCAAAAATGCTTTTTCCCCATAGGGAGCACCCCACTCGGATGCAAACGATTTGACTTCAGCAGTGCGTTTCCACTGTTTCGCATCGACACCAAAAAAACGACGATTCGGACAGACTTTGTTATCAACGACAACCAGCTTCGCTTTCTCGTTCGGAATCTCAATGATGTGCCGATCACCTAATGAAAGCCGTCCATGCACGAACGTCGAATTCCGCGGATTCGGTTTTGACCAACTATGCCTGCCATGACCGGCATCTTTCGCCGGCTTTCCATCAATCAACAACTTCGTCATCTCTTTGTTATTATCCGACCAGATATTAAACGCACAATCTTCAATGATCATCATCCGCTGGTCCGCAAATCGTGGGTCCGGCGATTGGAAACGGGTAACATCCCCTTCCCAGCCATAACTGTAGTCGTTCATCCGCGCGGGCAAATGCTGTTGCGGAATACCCACCACCGCATTCTCCGGAATTTCAAACACACGCTCCAACTGCTTATACCACAGATAATGACTGGCAGCGCCAGGATGCCCGCCATCCGGGGCCATCGCATAACGATTGCATGTAGGATTGAGATCAATCAATAACTGCCCGACATCGAGAAATGGAATCCCGTAATGCGCACACAGCTTTTGCATCGGCTCACTCATGGATGTCGCCGACCCTTTATCACGAATCCACATGCACGACACAAATTCCACATCCGGATAATGCCGTTGAAACCAACGTATCGCTCCCTCATAAGCGGCGATTTCATCGGGACGATCAATATGCTCATTATGTCCATGTCCAAAAATCACAAGGTCCGGCTCCGATGCTTTACCATCACGAAATAATTTCGGATACAATTCTTTCCATGACTTACCCTCGGGATGCCCATTCGGATTCGGACTCGGCGGAAGTTCCAAAGCCGCGTATTCACGAAACCCACTATGCGATTCCCCAATCGACGAACCATCGCAGGCCATCACATTCAACAGCATATTTTCGACCGGGTAGTTGAACTTCCGCAGCAACTCCCGTCGCATTCTGCCGGTATACATGAAGTAGTGTTGCGACCATCCAACGTAATTCTGTAAGTCAGGCCGACCTTCTCGATCTGCCAGAAACGTTTTGAGCGTTTCCGCACGGGAGGGACGGGCCGAAGTCAAAGGTTCCTTATACTTTGGACTCTTAGGATCTTCTTCATAAAAATAGAGCCGCGGATTCGCACTGCCCCGATCAATACTCGAACCCAGAGTCAAAATCGAAAGCGGCTTACCGCTAGACAATTTCTCCATCGTCCGCGGAATCCGCCGATAAAAATCAGGCAGCCCGCGAGAAGACCCATTATCAGCGACTACCTGTTTTCCTTTGACCAACGTTGGCGAATGAATCCAGACTGGCTTGTCAGACACATTCGCAAACTCAACCAGCACACCCACCACATTCCGAAAATCAGCGGACGATTCCCGTTGATGTTCAAACCGCGGATCAATCTTCAACCCACTCTGTTCCAACACAAATTCTTCACCCACTTTTTGAGAAGACGTTTCCAGTTGAGGCGAACGAATCAATTCCCCACGACCATGCCGAAAAAAAGTTCGTTTGTCAGACAGACCAAACTCCTTGGGAGACCAACTCCCATCCGCACTCTCAATCAACATCAGACACAGCCGCGACTGTAATGCACCACCAGTACCCTGATAACCTTTGACCCCCAGACTGACCGTATCCCCCTTCACCAATCCCAGTTCCGGCAAAGTCGCAAACTGCCACAACCGCTTGCCCGGTTCTATCGACACCAGATTGCCCGACGATTTAAAATTCGGCGAAGCGTTCGAACTTGCAGAGAGGGATCTTACATCGCCCCAGCGATCCGTATTCCAGCACAAAACAGATCGCCCTTTTTCAGCAAGATCAAACGTCTTACGTAATGCAAATCTCGGATTCTGCAGCAGATTATCTACCCGCTTTTCCCCCGCTTCCCCAATCGACAGAAAACAGAACACGACAATCATCAAAACAAATAGAGTTTTTAAATTCACGTTGTATCTCACTTCAGTTTCAATTCGGAATAGCGTTGTAAAAATCTGACACAATCTAAAATAAATCAACCAATCGGGTGCCGCTGCTAGCTGGCCCAACAGTGATGTCCGACAGTAATTTTTTTGTGCCAGAAAACAAGACTCAGAACAATGATCAGTAACCTGTAACATACCAGACCGCAACAAGTTCACACAACTTCTTAGAGAGAAGATAGGCCGGTAATTATTATTTCTTAAAGCAAACTTTCTTCATCTTTGCCAGGCATCCCCCCCTCTAACCATAATCCAAGTGCTCACTTTTGCTCTTGACGCGGTCATCGAAAATCCCATTATGCGTTTATGCGCGTCGCGCGCGAGATGCGATTTATGAGCACTGCTTATAGCGAACACTGCAGATCTCACTACTATATAAGTCTCTGTGTTTTGAAAATCTTCACCTGTCAATTCCGCACAGGTTCCCGCTGTCTCGTAACGTATCGTCGCGTTTTGGTGACGCTTTGACGCGTATTTACCACCGTCCGAACACTGTCCGTCCGCATTTAACCACCTTGCGAACACCAAATTCCTCTTGACCTCTGTATGCCCTTCGCAACAATCATCCGCAGTGCTCAACAAAGAAAAACGGAGCGTCACAGCACCAGCCACCGACAACAAGAATCTGAGCGGCTCGGCGCTAGCCGCAGTTATCACCACAAACGCAGAAAAAAAGAAACCCAAATAATCTCTCCCCGACAAGGAATGAAAAGAAAATCACAAAGCAAACAAGTCAGTCCGCCTCATTTGAAAAGTAGCGGCGCGACTCCATCTCAAATGTAGGGTGCGGCCCCATCTGTCCGCCTGCAGAGCAAAATCTCCTATGCAAATTTCACCCACAGATCCCCGGCCCAACAGAAAATTACCGCCAGTAAATTCAACAAGTATCATAGGCAATAGCGCCAGACACCCCTAACTGAATATCCGGAACTGCATAAACCTCACATGTATACCATCTCCAAAAAAAGAGCACGGAGGGTGGGCCCGGATGCACATCCGGGCCGAGCGCAGCGAGCAGGAATCTGACAGAGAAACAATCAATCGCTTACCGCAAACTGCAAAGCCCGTTTCGTATGCCCCAACACATAGGGCATCGCTTCGCGAACCACAGCAAACGTGTGCCCCCCTTCAAGCAGGATCCACGTTTGTGGAATATTAAGCTGGATCAGACGATCACGAAAATGTTCGTTCATCGTCCGGTCAAAGGCCTGGTGGGCGGTAATCATCTGCACCGACATCCCCTTCAACTTCACAGCACCATGCAGGGGATTAAACTCTTTCCAAACCTCGGGATCTTTACCAAACCGATCTGTGGGAACTTTGTAAGTCTGCCCTTCAGGCAAGCCGGTGCGTGGAAAATCAAGTAATCCGATGATCGAACTGACGGATATAAACTGTTTCGGATGCCGTTCGGCAAAGTTCACACAACCAAAGCCCCCCATTGACCAGCCGGCAATCGCCCATCGTTCCCGCTTCGTCGGCAATTGATACGCCGATGAGGCAACAGATAGCACTTCTTCCAGATACGTCTCATAAATGTCCGCCTTGCGAACTGGTGAATTAATATACCAGCCATCATCGCCGTCCGGAAGAATCACAAACAGACCCGAATCGAGCAACTGCTTTCGAATGATCTTGTCATCAATCAGCGACAACTCATGCCGACCACGACCATGCAGTATCACCAGCGTCCGACGGTCTGCTGGTTTAATCGTCTTCCAGTTTTCAGGCACCACTACAACAAAACGTTTTTGCTGCTTCAAACGCTGACTCTCAAAAGTCACACTCAAAATCCGCGGAAACAGTTCCACGGTTTCTAACTTGGCTTCCACAGTTTCCGAATTCACTGCCAAAACGAAATCAGCATCAAATGACTGTAATGGAAGCATCATCCAGATCATCAGACAATTCAAAACCAATCGCCGTTGCATAAAATTGTCACCCAAACAGAATCAAATTGAGTAAAGGAAATAGTACTATCACAAAATAAACGAACGCGTTTTGATCATCCAAATAAAACATCTCTAATCCCGCATTTCCCAGATGACTTCCCTCGCTTTGGCACGTAATTTGCGCCATA
>NZ_CALEMX010000422.1 GCF_937910335.1 uncultured Gimesia sp.
GCTTTACCGCGTAAAATTCCGCGCGTACTCACTTTCGGGACACCCACTAGCTAGAGGATGACTCAAATCTGCGAGAATTTTCTGAAAGAGCTTCTGATTCTCATGTGTTGCAGACAGCATCCCCTTGACGTTCTCCATCACAAATATTGCTGGACGATGCTCGGCGATGATACGAAGATACTCTAAATAAAGAGTAGATCGCTGATCATCTTCGATCCGATAGTTTTTAATGCCCTTGTTTCGTACTCTGCCAGCAAGGGAGTAAGCTTGGCAGGGAGGTCCTCCAATCAATACCCAAGGCTTTTTCTTGTTTCCAAGAGCTGTGGAGATTTTTCTGCTAATTGTATCGTGAGTTACTTCTGTACCACCCAGCTCAGCGTGCAAAGCCTCTTCTGTGGCATTCTCCCATTTCGACCAATGGGCCGCTGACTCTTCTTTCAGTCGGTCGGGAAGTTGTTTGAGCAGAGAGTTGTTTTTAAGCGATTCATAGTAGATGTCAGGTACTTTCCCCGAAGCAAACTGACGAAAAAAACTTCTCAGCTGCAATGTCTTATGAGCATAAGCATCTTTCTCAATCGAAAGTTTGACACGAAAAGGGTGATGATTACTCGTGCTGTACGCGCTGAACCCCTCTCCCAGTCCACCAGGGCCGGCAAAAATGTCAATGATGGGAATCGTTGGAGTTTCGGACACTTAACTAAGACCTGGCAAGATTCTCTTAAAATGAGTGGTGACTCTCGTGAGTCAGTACTAGTGAAACACACCGGATTGGTGAACATCTCTTGATACTACGCCATTTTTCAGACCAACACCAGGTTAACGATCCAATCTGCTCGTTACATAATAATTATTTGCAGGGGTTGGTCCCGGCGCTGCCAATCGAACACTCCCTGTTTGCATCGCATAGATGTCATAGATGTGATAACACTTACGAAAATGCGGACGCTCATTTGATTTCCGCCGCCACGGACTTCAGCTCGATGTGGCCGAGATGCTATGTTTCTTGCCCATGGCTGAGGCAATTATTGCGAGCAGTGGGTGGAAAACCTTGTTCATTGGTGTATCATAGGATGTTGTCATACTTGGGGGCACGTCATCACGGTCGTTCATCGTTCAATTAAGATTTGCAAAGGAATATATTTTGGTCGACTCCGAAGCCACACCCACGCCCGAACCCACGCCCGAACCCACACCCGAACCCACACCCGAACCCACACCCGAACCGCCCTCGAATAAGGAACTGAAATTGGCCATGAAGGCGTTTCGCAAACGCCTCAAGCTAACTTGCCTGGATGACGAATCCCGAATGGGCTACGGCGCCACATCCTCTGGTCAGCGGTCAAGCGTCGTTGCCATTGAACCGCCGAACCAGTATTCCCGGGCCGTTTGGCAGGAACTGGCGAATCAGGGAAGACTGAAGCACGATGGCGACGGGCTTTATTCACTCGTTGATCCGTAAGCAAGCCGACAGTATCGCCGAGCAAACTCGCTCGACTGTCACTTATGGAAAGAGCTGGGTAAAACCTGATCAGCTAGAGAATCAACACGGCTGAGGAACTTCACGTGGCAAGTTCAGAACGAAGTGATGGCCCTGGTTCTTAGTCACACATCAGGGTCATCGCGTTGCTCTGAACCTGGCACCAGACATTTAAAACGTCTTCGTTATTTTTCTTTTCGTTCCGGTTTCGCAGATTGTGTTTTCGGGGTTCCCGCCCATTTCTTGACTTCGGCCATGTGCAGCATTGAGAACGATGTCTGGATTGGGTAGTTGCAGACGCAGCCGGCTGAGAAGCAAGGCACGTTCAGCAGGCCGTCGGCGGCGACGAGGCTGTTGCTGCAGCCGGTACGCAAGTTGCGGATGTCGTACTGTTTTTGCTCATTGATATCGACATACGCGGCACAGTTGTCGCGGAGGAAGATCAGGTTTTTATTGCCGACGGCGTAATTGCAGCCGCCCCGTTTGAATAGCTGCTTGCTATCAATGAGGGTGCCCGTTTTGATATCGAAGGTTTTTCCCGATTGATTGATGAAAGTTTTCTCGGTCAAGATCAGCGGCTGGTTGCCGGTGAGATCTTTCTGCCAAACTTCGTCGCCTGTCTTGGCGTTGTACGCACGGGTTTTGGCATTCTTGCCGGTGATCAACAAGCCATTGTTGGCAGAGTAGGCGAGCCAGTCATCCCGACTTCTGAGGCCCATGAAGTGCAGCGAACCGAAAGCCGCCGGTGGGTCAGTTGTTACTTTCTCCCAGACGGTTTTACCCGTTTTTGTGTTCAACGCCAGCGTGAGAACATCTAGCTTTTCAATCGACATACCCCGGCGTTTCATCTGATCGATTTCAATGGGTGAATGTGAATCCATGCAATAGACGAGTCCGCCACCGATGGCAATGGCCGCCGTGTTGTAGCGCTGGTTGGCTGGGCGTTTCCAAAGTTGTTTGCCGGTTTTTCGGTCGAGAGCCACCAGCATGCTGCTATTCCAACGGCCTTTGCTGATGGCGTTCTCTTTGTTGAACCGGACCGCAAACAGAATGATCTCGTCGGTCACACGGATGTCGGTCACGCTGACGGGTACGGTCTTTTCTTTTCCAACATCGACGGTGTAGGTGGCCACTGGTTCTCCTGTGGCAGCATTGAGAACCAGGCACTTCCGCTCATCGGCGAGATAGACTTCATTTTCCATCGAAGCATACCGCATCGAACCGCCCACTTTTCGGGTCCAGAGTAAACGGCCCGTGTATACATCGACGGCGTGTAGGGTGCGGCTGGCAATTTGCAAAGCGAATAATCTTCCGCCCGCCACCTGTGGTTTCACGCCGTGGCCGTAATCTTTCCGTTTGTAGAAACCGTGGTCGCGTCCGTCGCCGTACCATAGGACGCCGAGCGGGGCTTTTACGCGTTCATCTTTCGAAAAGAACGAGCGTGCTGCATCACCGGTTTCGTGTGTCCAGTTCGACGAACCGGGTAAAGAGCCGACACGTTTTAAGGTGGTGAAACGGCCCACCTGCTGGCTCTCCGCTTTTTCAATTTTGGCTTCGATGATTGATTTGGCAAACGCGGCTTGTTGTTTGTCTGATAAGGACAGGCAGGCCAACCCACCATAAGGCCGTAAAGCCTTGAACAGATTGCTGACGGTCTTTGCGGATCCAAAATCGGCAGTGCTGAGATTTTCCGACACAATCAAGTTCGCCAGATAGGGTGGGAAAGGGAAATGAAACGGGTTGCCAACCACCGCCTGTAGACGTGAACTATAGGTTTCATGTGCAGCCAACTTGTCACGGACGGCGTTGACTTTTTGCACGTTGGCATCGACGGCAATGACGTTGAGCTTCGAATGCCGCAGCAATTCTTCTACCAGGCGTCCGTTCGAAAGGCCCAGCACCAGGGCATAGCCCTCGGTTGCACCGGTCGCCTGAAGGATTTCGGTGGCTTCGGCGGTCCAACGGTCGTTTCGGTTTGGCAGTTCTTCAGATGCGAACTCGTACGTTAAAACTTGTTCGGTTTTCTTGCCATAGCAGTGGATTGTTCCATCTTCGGTAACGACGAACAGTTTTTCATCGGCGGCGACCAGGCTTGATGGTGGAGATTTGAGCGACTTTTTCCAGGCGAGTTTTGGAGAGCCCGTTTTTTCGGTCGGCACATTGATGGCGACCAGCGTGTTATCGACGTGGCTGTAGAATCGGTTTCCCGCTTTGATCATGGTGCGGGTTTTCGTTTTGGCGGGTGAGATTTTGGTGTCGAATTTCCACTGCGTGGGGACATCCCAGCGGGCCGGCTTGATGTCTCGGTTCGAAAACTTTTTGTCATACAGTGAAACCGTGCCGTTGTTCATATCGTAGGCATACAATGTGCTTTGATGCATGCCGTAGGCGGTACCCGCATCAAGCACCGAACGGAACGTGCAAGCGGGGAACATTTTGTAGGGGAACAAGGGCCCTTCAAATTTATCGACTTTTCCGAAGTCCCAGGCTTTGGGGGCTTCTTTCCCGGCGGCCACCCAGCGGTTGCCGATTTCACGACCGTCTGCCAAATTGACGACGCCCGTTTCACCCACCAGCAACAGTTCTTCATTGGCGACCACACGGCTATCGCCGTTACGGTATCCTTGGACGAAGTACAACAGTTTGCCGGTTTTTTTGTCAAATCGGGCAGGCATCGAACGTCCGTTGGGGACGACTAGCTTTTCACCGACAACGAGCATGTAACCTTGTGGCGAGATGCCTGATTCGTGCAAGTAATTGTGGTCGATCCGTACATTTTGTAGTGCGTGGCTGTCGCCGTTGGTCCAAATGAGCTTGCCTGTTTCCGCATTAACAGCGTGCACGAAGACGCCCATTGTCGGCCAAATGCCAGCACCAAAATAAACGACGCCTTCAGACAGCACCGGTGCACCTCGGACGGGCCAATACGAAACCAGTCGGTTATTTCCCAAATGGCGGTAATCATCTCGTTCAGCGGGAGCCCCGGAAACTTTCCACAGTAACTTTCCATCCATGGCGGCGACGCAATACAAATTCCCATCGTCCGAGCCGAAAATCACTTTGCCGTTCCAAGCCACCGGCGCTAGCCGTACTGGTCCTTCGGTGTAGAATTTCCAGTTTTGGGAACCGCTTTCCGTGTCGTAGGCTGTCACGCTGCCATCATTGGGCGATCCGACAAACATCTGTTTTCCCAGAACGATCGGTTCGTAGGAGGCATCGAAGTGCAATCGCGATTCGTTGGGCCAGGCAATTTGAGGGGCGGGAAGTTGTCGTGACCACTTCAGTGACAGTTCATCGGGCAGTTGTTCCGAAGTTGCACCGGATCGAGCTGTGTCGTTCCGCCACATAGGCCAATCGGCGGCCATCACGGTCTGTGATACGGATAGAACAATCAGCCCTGCAAGTGTGCAGAAAATCTGTCTCAGCATAGTAAAACCTTATGTCCAACGGCTTAAGAAGCAATGTTGGAATTATGATACCAGTATTGCTGAGGAGATTTCTATACAGTCGCTGAAATTAGCTATTGTTGCGGCTCTGCGGGCACCAAGGTTGCGTGACTTTCACAAAATGTGCTTCAGGATATTCGAGGGACTATTCGTTCGATTGTGACCGAGGGGATTGTTCACGAGAAGAATTAAAAGCAGTCAATCCGGACACTCCAGATCATGGGAATCCATTTGTTGTCTCTCATGAATCCAATCAACTATCGGACTTTTTGAAAGTCGAACAGCTTCTCAAGGATTCGAATGTTAGTGTTCTAATCATGGGGCCTAAGCGTGAGTCGGGAGCTGATGCAACTTTCGAATAACATTTGGGAAGTCTTCCAGCCGGCGCAAAAGAAAAACCCTGATGCCGAAGAAAATACGACATCAGGGTTTTAAAAGTGGCGGGGACAGGATTCGAACCTGCGACCTCGAGGTTATGAGCCTCGCGAGCTACCGGGCTGCTCCACCCCGCGTTATGGGTCCTGCAAGAGGACTGGTAAGAGCAGTTTAAGACTGAAGTAACGCCTGTTTTAGACGATACTTAGAAAGTTAAAAGCCCTAAATACAGTAAAGGAACATCGTTACCGTATTCTGAGATTATAGTCAGCTTCCCGGCTTTCGTCGAGTTACTTTGTCTAAAATCCCTGAATTCAGCAGTAAGAACGTGCTTTCTAGCACATCTCATTTAACCATAGCGTCTTTCATTCTATTATACTCGATTCAAATGGCCTTGGAGACGCGCCAGTCAACCTGGGCACAGGCAAGCCTCAATCTCGGGCGAATCATTCATATTCCCACTTCAGGAACCAGGGATCTCTGGTCTTTTTCTGCCACGCTTTCAGTTTTTCCTGCATTTTCGTCAGCCTCTCCTGATGTTCAGGCTGAAATGCCAGATTCGTTGATTCAAAGGGATCCGCGGCGATGTCAAACAATTCGTGTTTGGGGCGATGAATATACGAGTAAACCGTTCTCTGTCCAAACATTTTGTCCCCTCGCTTTAATACACCCTGCCAGGTGGGTGACCGATATAAATCGGATGCGAAAGGGTAAGGCAGTTCATGGGCAATGTTGAAAATGTATTTATATTTACCACTTAAGATTACCCGCATCGGATAGTACATCGTGATTTCATGAAACGTATGCGATGCATAACTTTCGTCGAAGTCGGGCGCGTGTTGTTTGCTGAGAGTACTCAGAAAGGAACGTCCGTGGAATTCGTAAGGTGCCGGCTTCCCTTTGCTCAGCACGCGTTTCCCATTGTTTTCGACAGTCCGCAGCCGGGGAACGGGCTTGGGTGTGACCTTACAATAATCGAGAATCGTGGGTGTGAGATCCGCCCAGGAGACCATTGCATCGGTGGTGATTCCCTGTTTGGGTTGTGTAGGATCGCGTACGATCAACGGCAGATTCATTCCCGGTTGATAGAGATTGGTTTTCGCACCCGGGAACGGGGGGCCATTATCGCTGAGAAACATGATCAGCGTATCTTCCCAATGGCCGGTTTCTTTTAACGTATTAATCAGCGAGACAACACCCTGGTCGAGACGCGAAATGGCCTGATAGTATTCTGCCAGTTCCTCCTTGACTTCCTGATGATCGGGCAGCCAGGGGGGAACCTGGATCTGTTCCGGTTTGTAAGTAATCGGCGTGACGCCCGGGTAGTGGTTGGGGTCATCATTAAAATTCGAATAACCGTCGGGGCCTCCACCACGATGGGGATCGCTGCTGCAATAATACAGGAAGAAAGGCCGATCGTCTTCTTCGGTAATCCACTCTTTCGCGTTGGCTGCCATCACGGCAGAGTTCCGATTTCCCTGCACGCCTTTGTTGCGGTATTCCTGAAACTCATAAACGTATTTCGGGGCTAGATGGTATTTGCCAATCGAGCAGGTTCGGTAGCCGGCTTCCTCCAGCAGGATTGGCAACGACTTAACCGAGGCATACGTACTGAAGTGATTATAGCCATGGGCATGACCGTAATGACCGGTGGCATGATTATACAGACCGGTCATAATTACGGAGCGGCTGGCAGAGCAACTGGCTGTGGTACAATGGGCACGTGAAAACCGGGTTCCCGAGGCAGCCAGAGTATCTATGCCCGGAGTTTTGATGACCTTGTTTCCATAGCAGCCAGCTTGAAAGCCCTGGTCATCAACGACAATTACCAGCACATTTTTCTGTGGGGGTGCAGCCGACGTTTGTGCAATGGAAACGAACAACAGCAACAAGCTGAGCATTCCGTAGAGACATCGATTCATGGTGTTGCTTTCTCAAGGGAAGGAAAAGGCGGGAATCGCATGTCGATTTCAACACACGATGAGCGAGATTTATTCTAATCTGCCTTCCAGGCAATCGCAAATCAGCAAATAGGAAAGCAGGGGAGTTTGTATGAAAGGTGCGAATTCAGACGGGACTGGCTTGAAGTGAAGGGGATTCCTTTCGATAATTAACTAATTCCTGTTGAGTTCCGCTCTTCCGTCTGCTTCGAAAAGAATCAGGCAGCGAGTCCTCTATACTGATATTAATATGAAAGCAATGACTATGACAACTTTGAAACCTGTAGCTATGACGTTAGCTGTGATCATGACGATTTCTGCATTCAATTTTGCAACCGCCGGGGAAGGCAAGCTGAATGTGCCTCCCAAAGGGTATAAAGCCGCGTTCAACGGCAAAGATTTAAGTGGCTGGAAGGGTCTGGTAGGTAGTCCGAAGACCCGCGCAAAAATGACTCCTGAAAAGTTAGCAGAAGCACAAAAGGCGGCCGACCAGGAAATGCGCGATCACTGGAAAGTGATTGATGGTGCCCTGCAGTTTGATGGTAAAGGCAAGAGCCTGTGTACCGCCAAAGATTACAAGAACTTTGAAATGCTGGTAGACTGGAAGATCAAAGAAAAAGGGGACAGCGGAATTTATCTGCGCGGTTCACCTCAAGTTCAGATTTGGGACCCCGCACTGCGAAACATCGGTTCGGGTGGATTATACAATAATAAGAATCACCCCACTGACCCATTAGTGTTGGCTGATAACCCTGTTGGTGAATGGAATACTTTCTACATCAAAATGGTAGGGGATAAAGTCACCGTCAAATTGAATGGTAAACTGGTCACGGATACCGTTCTGGAAAATTACTGGGAACGTGACAAACCAATTTATGAATCAGGACAGATTGAATTACAAAACCACGGCAATACACTTTATTTCCGTAATGTCTTTATCAAAGAACTTGAATAGTTTTATTCAAGCTGATCCGATATCAAGGAAAGCGCAGAGAGATCGCTCTCTGTGCTTTCTGTTTTAAATCACCTATTATTTCAACGAAACCTCGGTAGATGCTTTCATCGGATGCACCATTAACTGACCCGACTGCGTTGGCGCGCTTTGGCAAATTGGAAGTTGTCACGCGGCTGATTGTTGAGGGCTTCATGATGGGTCAGCACAAGAGTCCTTACAAAGGGGCCAGTGTCGAGTTTGTAGAGCATCGGCAATATTATCCGGGCGACGAGATTCGACATATCGACTGGCGAGCTTATGGCAAGACGGGAAAATATTATGTGAAGGAGTTTGAAGAAGAGACGAATTTGCGGTGTTATTTATTACTTGACTGCTCCGGGAGTATGGCTTATGCCGGCCAGACATTAAGCAAGTTTGACTATGCACGACAACTGGCGGCTGCTCTGGGCTATTTATTGTTGAGCCAGCGAGACGCGACCGGTTTGGTTACTTTTGATACGGAGCTACGCGATTTTATCGAGCCTTCCGCGAACACGAAAAATTTCGGGCAGATGATGGAAATTCTGGAAAATTCCAGGCCGCGGAAGGAAACCGCAATTTCCGGCGTTTTAAATCAGGTATTACCTTTAATCAAACGCCGCAGTCTGGTCGTTTTGATTTCTGATTGTTTTGATGAACCCGATGCGCTCACAACGGTCTTAAAGCAATTGCGACATGATCGCCATGAAGTACTTGTGTTCCAAATCGTGGCGCCGGAGGAAGAAGAGTTCCCTTTCAGTAAGCCAACGCAATTCAGGAGTTTGGAGCGAAACGGTCATCACCAATTGGTTGATCCCCATCAGTTACGGGCCCGCTATCTGGAACAGTATCAGGAATTCTGTGAATCATTGTCCCGACAATGTGGGTCTGTGAAGGTGGATTTCCTCAAATTTCGGACGACCGATCCGTACCATCTGGCTCTGGGGGCATTTCTGAATCAGCGAACACGACCCGGACGAAAGTGATTGAATAAAATCATGTCAGGTGAAAAAATTCCCATTAACCGCACGATGGTAGGTGTGATTTCCCTCGTTTGTTTCTTGATGGCCGGTTACCTGTATAACTTCGTAACGGAAGAACAGTTTGCACAACAAGAAATAGCGACCGGCGCGTTCATGCGGGTCGGGTTGCTGATGTTTGCGTTCTGGCTGGCGTTGCCAGGCAAAAATCGTCAAGCCGCCTGGGCCAATGTGCCACCCTGGTTTTTTGCCGTTCTGGTTCTGGTGATTGTGGGAATCGCAATGAGGCCCAAAGTGGCGATCCCATTAATTCTGGTCTTTGCCATTTTGGGTTTTTTCCTGCGACCTCGCAGCAAAAAACGTTCGCCGCGTCGCTAAGCTGATCGAAGCATTGCTCTCAGTAACGGTATCAATTACATCGGGTTCTGAGCGCGGCTGACTGATTTGACCTCGACATCAGCGGGCAGTTTGCGTGGTGCTTTGTCATTGTTTTGAGAAATGACATCGATCGGCTGTGGTGGTTGCAGTCGATTGGGTTCAGCAGCATTTTTTCTACGCTGACCATCGATATAGACGCGGGCTGCCACTTTGAGCAGTTGTGGTTGTCGAATCGGAAGCACGCCTTCCAGCCGATTGGCAACACGTTCTACCCAGCCGGGTTGTCGCTCCATCGCAAGTGACATCATATGCATGAAAATTGACACTTCCTTAAAATTGCGATCGAGAATCACATTACTGACTGGAGCCAGAATTTTCGCTGCCATTTCCACTGTCTGCGAAGGAAATGAGACAAACATGGAAACCTGATGTGAGACAGAGTCCCGTTGATGTTTACCGCCACTATGATATTCCGTTTCCAGAAAAAGTAGTGCTTTGGCGGCGATCGGTTTTGCAATCAGCGGACTTTTGTAGACCCCGGAACAGAGGACAATCGACTCTGTTGGTGACTGATGTATGACATCTAACGTTCCAATGGTTCCATCACCGGCGTCCACTTCATATGAGAAAGGACCGGTCTGCCACATTTGAAATTCGGAGAGTTTCATGTCTCTCCAGATACTCACAACAACATCGGGGTGAGCGATAAAAAATGAGTAAGCAGAGTGATTTACTTCGACCTGAATTTTGGGCAACGCCCGAAACATACTGAGATCTTTGAGAACGTAGTCGGCATTGGCTCGATTGGCGGGTGTGAGTTTATCTAACGGGAGCCTTGATAGATAAGATTTCCTGGTAAAACGTGTGGATGATCCTTTATTGATCAGAGTAATCAGATCTGCTTCCGTTGGAATTCTTGCCTGATGGGCTGGTCGTTGTTCTGCTTTGAATTGTGTCAGCTGCCGATCGGTGTCTTTTAGAAGATACTGATCGGCAGCCGACTTCGTCAGGGCCGGGCTCTGGCCATCGCGCTTCTTGATTTGTATTTCTTGTGCGGAAGATATTGAAACCGTTATCGAAATGGAACTTGCGACAGTAATCACCAGGATCGTCAGACGCTGAATTATTCGTGTCATTTCCATTTGAGTCATGTTAGGTCCTGTTTCTTTCCGCTATCAACTTCTGTTGTCTGGTTCTATGCCTGTTTTGATCGTCCTGGTTGCTAACTCGATGACTCTCGATCGGAAGGGGACAGTGTCGGGCCTTCCTCGAGAGCTGGTCCTGTTTTCGCTTCATTAGGAAACGGATCAGGGGGCACAAATGTCGAAGGTTCGGGAAGAGGGTTCAGGTTCTCATGAGCTTCATTACTCTGATCATTCTGGATGCTGTAGTCAGTCGCTGGCTGATCGCTGATATAATGCGGTCGGCAGTCATTGCAGCACTTGCACCACCAGCGATTGAATCGAGACTGACACCAGTCTGGCTTGCCAATTCGCGTCAGGTCCCAGGTGGGACGATAGAAACGATCTGCATAGATCTCTGAATCACTGACGTCATCGATCAGATTGTAATAGCGATTGCTGGCCTGAAAACACTGGCAGCCTGAGCTCACTATTATCAGCTGTATCAAGACTATGCAGACAAAAGCTGCGCGCATCAACAGTTTCCTCCCCCATTTTTTTGTGACAATTCATTGTCACAGCAATACCAATGATGACCGGCACCATTGTTCGTACAATCGCGTGTACCTAAGGATGATCGGCTTTCGCACGCGCGAAACTTTATCGATTATTCTGAATGAACGGGTTATAAGACCAGAGAACTTTCCAGCGTCTCACCGGGTGCTGAAAAGTACAAAAAACCCTTTGTTTTATGGGTAAATGAGTGCGGGGGCCTGCCTGTTTTAACCTGCGAAATTACTTGAGATACGAAGGAACATTGTGATTTTGTCTCAGTCAATAGATACTGAGAGTGCAGATGAAACTCTGAATGTTTTAGAAGAGGTTCCCCAAATGGACTGTGAGTTGAAAACCGTGAGAGCAATGACCCTGATTTTGTGTTTCCTGCTTACTGCGAATGCGGTTGCCGAAGATCTTCAACGCGGTTTTCCCTGGAAATATCATGTCATTGATCAGTCTTCCCGCGGCGCTGATGGCGTGAAGCTGGCGGATCTGGATGGCGATGGTTTATACGATATTACCACCGGCTGGGAAGAAGGGGGCTTGACTCGCATCTATCGGAATCCCGGAGCAGCCGAGGCAAAACAACTTTGGCCCGCGATGACAGTCGGAAAAACGCCACAAGTGGAAGATGCCGCCTGGATCGATCTGGATCATGATGGCCGACTGGATGTGGTCAGTTGTTGTGAAGGCAAAAGTCGAACAGTGTTCGTGCATTGGGCTCCCGAAAAAATGCCCTTTCAAAACCATTGGCAGCAGGAAGCCCTGCCCGCATCAAAGGAGAAGATGATGTGGATGTTTGCGACGCCTGCGCAAATCGACGACCAGCCAGGGCTGGAACTGGTCGCCGCCGGGAAAGGCAAGGGCGCACAAATAGGCTGGTTTCAACCGGGAACAAATCGGCGTGATTTGAAAGAATACCAATGGAAACCCTTATCACCAGCAGGGTGGATCATGTCATTGTTCGCAATAGATATGGATGGCGACGGCGATCAGGACCTGTTAACAACAGATCGCAAAGGAAAAATGAGAGGCTGTCGCTGGCTGGAAAATCCCGGTGCCCTCGATGCTTCTTCAACTAAACACTGGAGGAATCACAGGGTGGGCGGTCAAGATCGTCAAGTGATGTTCGCCCATGTGGCGGATCTCGACCAGGATGGATTGCAGGATATTCTAGTAGTAACCAGTATCCCGGATGAATTACTCTGGTTTCGTCGCCTGGATGCGAGTGGTTTAAAATGGGAAAAAAAAGTGATCCCCTTCCCAGAAAATACCGGGCATGGCAAAGGTATTGCCGTCGGTGATATGAATTTGGATGGGCGGCCGGATATTGTTTTCAGTTGTGAAAGTGCCGCTCCACCAAAGTCCGGAATGTTCTGGATGAGTTATTCAGCTGAAAGATCAGACAAAAAATGGGTGACACACGAGATCAGTGGTCCGCGGGGGATTAAATTTGACAGAATCGAATTACTGGATCTCGATGCAGACGGGGATCTGGATGTGCTCTCTTGTGAAGAACGGGATCAGAAGAAGGGGCTCGGCGTTTTCTGGTACGAAAATCCGGCTCGATCAAAGAAATCTGACTGACTGATGCGGAACGAATCTCAGAAGAACAGCACGTCCCGTTGTACGGTTTCAATCAGACGTCTGAGCCAGACATATCCCAACGAACGTGTTCCGCAATCAACCTCGGGGAGTACGGAGGCCCCTGGTCGCAGACCTTTGATCGATTCATGATCCAGTTTCACCGTAATTTGCACTGTGGGAATTCCATCTTCGCCCGGTTCGGCTGTGGATGCGATTTTTTCGATAGTACCCTGATAGGTTTGATCCAGATCAGTAAGTAACAGGAAGGAGACATTCAGCGGAGTAGGGCTTTCCCGCTGCGCTTCAAGAATATGACCGATTTCAGAATCGGGGATCTGCATGTTTAAAATCCAGGGCCCTTTCAAGTTAGCGACCGTTAACAATCGCTGACCGCGCTGCACGGGGCGTGTCAGTAATTTTTCCTCAAAATCCCAGGTCAGTACTTCACCGGCAAGCGGGCTTTTGAGTGTTAAAGCCTCCTGCTGTTTTTTCAGTAGATCCAGTTGCTCTCCGAGGCTTTTCAGGCGTACATTCAATTCTTCCTCTTCGGCAGTCAGACGATTTGCCTGGAGTAACGCCTTGGCGTCAGTGGCAGTCAGTTCCAGTCGGGCAGCCTGAATTACCGCCAGACGCTTCGTGCCTGTTTGTATTTCCCCCCTCACGCGGCTGAGTTCCAGATCCAATTCAGAATCTCTTAAAGTAATCAACGTACTGTCGGCTTGAACCTGTTCTCCCTGATGCACGAAAATTTGATCCACAATCCCATTCGAAGTCGCAAAGATATTTTGCTGTTCTATGGGTTGCAATGTGCCGGAACCTTCAATGGAAAAGTTTGCAGGGGTCAAAATCAGTCCTGCTGTAATCAGTCCCAGAATGAGGACACTGGTAATGATGTTGCGCCATGTCAGTTGTTTTTTTCGAGTCGGCGAGTGAGACCAGTATTTCAGTAAGGGGAAAAAGGGAAAACTTTCAAATTGCAGTGCGTTAAACAGTGCAGTTCCTCCGTGCCGGGAAACAGCCAGTGCCCGCTCCAGCAAAGTGTCGTTGTGATCGGTTTCATGAAATTGTTCAACAACGAGGACGCCGACCGTAAGGATGTCGGTAGCCGATCGCTTCTGCTGCTTCAGGTCGTCAGATTCTATTTCCTGTTCTTCTGTAAGATGTCTCAGTGGAAAAATCATGAATGAACGGGAAGAGGAGAGATCGAGATAGGCGTGTAACGGTTCTGCTATCTGCGGTGGATATTTTTGGTCGGCTTCCATGACCCAGTAAGGTCGATTCAGAGACTGAATACGGCCTGCCAGTTTTTCCAGACGTTGTACGGATTCAGACCGGCGCTCGATCGCATCGACGCCACTGGCGGCAACCAGACGGTAAGTATTGCCCGTACGTTGTAAAACAGAAACACGATCACAGTTGATTAATATTCTGCCTTCATTAGCAAGGATATAGGCAGTTTTCTGTGAGTTTAAATGTAAATGAATGTGTTCCGAGAAACTTTCAAATTCTTCCCAGAGCGTTTCCATTTCCTGCAATTTTTGTAATTGCTTGTGCTGACAGAAATCGTCAGCGATTTCACATAGAGCGCTGATGAATCTGAGATACCCGTCCTGAGCCGCGAAAGACTTGGGCGGGTGATGAATGACTTCCAGAATCCCTGTATTCGTTTCCGGATGATTCTCAATCTTCACCGGGCACAGAATCAGATTTTCCGCAAACGGATTTTTCCCCTGATGTTTTTCCGATAATCCAGTGCGTGGCGCGAGCGTTGCAGGCTGGTTTTCCTGCAAAGCTTCCTGGATCAAGAGCCGATGTTGCGCGCGTTCCTCCTCGCTTAAGGGCACTTCCGAATTTGATTCCGGATTCAAGCCGAGGCTTTGCTGGACTACCAGAACTCCGGACGAATCGGGAACCCAGAGAATGCATCCCAGCGCAGACATGCCGCGCACGGCGCGATCGAGCAGTTCTGAATAAAATTTTTGACTCGGAATTTCTGACCGAGAAAGTTGAGCCAGTCCTAGAACGAGCTCTTCAATTTCCTGCCAGAGATTCTCTATGGAAGCGGATTCATCAGTCGTCATGTTTTTG
The DNA here is from genome assembly GCF_937910335.1 of uncultured Gimesia sp. Classification (GTDB taxonomy): domain Bacteria; phylum Planctomycetota; class Planctomycetia; order Planctomycetales; family Planctomycetaceae; genus Gimesia. The sequence goes on from NZ_CALEMX010000422.1 coordinate 14,924, forward strand.
TGTGAATGAGGGTTACATCAGGATCTCTTCGATATCAATCTGGTCAACAGCCAGAGGGATCCAATCAGGCTTTATCCTATCACAGCATTGAGAAAGGTACTCTCATCGACTGCGAAAAAGCAGTCAGGCTTGTCAAAGTAATTGAGGAACACCTTTAAATCATGACGTAGATTCTCTGATTGTTCCAAGTAGATCAGGAACAGAGATGCTGTCAGTTGTGAAAATGGGAAAACTGAGGGGGTTTCATATTAAAGGGGGCGTGTTTCGATTGTCCGATTATGCGGAATATTCCGAAAGTACCGAAAATTTGCTTTGGGGGTACATGCTCTGATGCCGATGAATTGAGAGAGTGTATAGCATTAATATCAATGGTCCAACTTGACCAAGGTAAACCGATGAATTGTTTCATAGCCCGAATCCTGCTTCTTTTAGCTGCAGTTTTAATCACGGGTCCGGGGTGCAGCCGCTTCCTGAAGACGACGGTTCAGGAAGAATTTGTAGAAAATGAAGAACTCTATCAGCGTGCTTTGACCGAGATTGAATACCCCAACGTAGAGGAAGTCGACGAAGGAGACACGTTGGGCACACAAGCTCCGGCGACGCTTTCCAGTTCGGCCAATCCAGAATATTGGGATTTGACATTGGAGCAAGCAGTCCAAATGGCGCTGCAGCATTCGAAAGTTCTAGGCGATGTTGGAGGCGTTTCTTTAACAACGCCTGCTGCCCTGCATACTAAATATGATGCTGCGATTACCGAGGCTGATCCTCGTTATGGTGTGGAAGGTGCTCTAAGTGCCTATGATACAACGTTGTCTGCCAGCACTTTTTTCGAGAAGAATGATAAGGCATTAAACAACGTCTTCTTTGGTGGTGGAACGCGTCTGCTTCAACAGGATGCTATGGTTATTCAGGCGCAACTGACCAAGCGTGCGATGACGGGTACGGAACTCACGCTTCGAGATTATATTGATTACGACGCTAACAATTCTCCTGGAAACCAGTTTCCACACGCTTATCAAAACAATATCGAAATGGAATTTCGTCATCCATTGTTAAGAGGAGGCGGAATAGATTTCAATCAATTGGCAGGTCCGAGTAACACACCTGGCCTGATCAATGGTGTGATTATCGCTCGTATCAATACAGATATCAGTCTGGGTGAATTTGAAATCGCTGTCCGGAATCTTGTCAGTGATGTCGAAAATGCCTATTGGGATCTCTACTTTGGTTATCGGGATCTCGATGCAAAAATTATGGCTCGTGATTCTGCGTTAGAAACCTGGCGTAGAATTCATGCATTGTACACAAACGGTCGCCGCGGCGGAGAAGCCGAAAAGGAAGCTCAGGCGCGCGAACAATATTTCCGCTATCAGGCTGAAGTGGAAAATGCATTAAGCGGTCGTCTTCTGAACGGTACACATACCGGCAATGGTAGTCAGGGTGGTAGTTTCCAAAGTAATCACGGGGTGTATGTCGCAGAACGCAGACTGCGAATGCTCATGGGTACTTTGATCAACGATGGTCGATTGCTTCGACCCGCTGATGAACCTTCCCTGGCACGTGTCGAGTATGACTGGGAAGAAACATTAGTGGAATCGCTGGAACGTCGTCCGGAAATCCGCCGACAACGCTGGCAAATTAAAAAACGGGAATTGGAACTGGAAGCGAACAAAAACTTCCTGAAACCCGAACTGGATCTGATTGGCCGCTATCGATGGCGAGGCTTTGGTCGAAACTTCCTGGCAGAGGGTGGTGAAACCGGTCAATTCGACGGTGCATTGAATAATTTAGTTGATGGAAACTTAGCGGAATGGCAACTGGGACTGGAGTTTTCAGTACCTTTGGGTAAAAGACAGGCGCATTCAGCCATGCGTTACGCAGAATTACAACTAGCCCGTGATCGCGCCATTCTGCACGAACAGGAACGGACCATCGTGCAGAGTTTAAGTAATGCCATTTCCGACGTCGATCGCGCTTATGCGGTTTTGCAAACAAACTTTAATCGTCGGCATGCGGCGAGACAGGAAGTTGCTGCGGTGCAGGCTGCCTATGAATCGGATAATGCCACTGTTGATCTGTTGTTAGAATCACAACGCCGACAGGCGGAAGCCGATGGCAGTTATTATCGATCGTTGGTGGAATATTCTCTGGCAATCAAGAATGTCCAGTTTGAAAAAGGGTCTTTGCTTTCTTACAACAATATTTATCTGGCAGAAGGTGGCTGGCCTGAAAAAGCTTATATCGATGCCGCAGAACGGGATCGATTACGAGGTCGCGTGAGAACGATGGCACAGGCCCCCGCTTACTCGGGCAATCTGGATCAGGGGGTTTATCCTCAATTACTGGTTCCCGGTGATGCACCCGTTGATAATTCGAACCAGCCCGATCCTCAGCCAATGCCTGAAAACTTTGTACCTCCGGTTCCCGGCGTGACTAAAGAAGCAGTGATGGTACCCGCGGAAGCGACAATTCAATCCATTGAATTCAACGAGATACAGGAACCGAAAAATCAGATTCAGAATCTCCAAGGGACAGAAGCCAGCGCGGAACCGCTGCAGCAGTTTGAAGCACTGCCTCTGATTCCTCCCGCACCTGTACCCGGTTTTGAGCCCGATTTGAATCAGGATTTGTTTGATACCACGAAAGCGACAACAGAAGTAGCTCCCACGACTGCCGCGCCATTGCAGCAGGAAAGAGAGGCTCCGAACTTGAGGAGCGCTCGAGAGAAACAGATTCCAAAATTCCCTCTCAAAAAACGTTCCGGTGAGCAGGACCCGTTTAAAGAGTACCGGAATTCCGGTCCCCGCTGGCAGCCGGTTCCGATTCCAGAAACAAAAAGGCGAAATTTAAGGGACTTTTCCGATCAGGTGCAGCGTTTTCCCTTAAAAGATGCTGAATAGGAACACTTTTTAGTCGTTCAAGCCTGTCTCAAACAAGGAAAACAGAAGCCTGCTCAAGCAGCAGATCCAGGCAAACCTCAAATTTTCACGTAAAATACTGTATCAGTGTTACTTGTCTCTCTTTCTGGATTGATATAACTTAAGCTGTATCAGTATAGTTTAGCCTGATTGATTTCTGGTCTGAGTTAAGAGGCATCTCTTTTGAGATGTTCTTTTTTTTCATAGAGACTATAATGCTCAAGTGTGTCTTGCCCACAAGTTGTGTTTCATTCAAGACACGGAACCGATTTTTTTCATTCGAAGGAGAAACAAGCAATCGAAACAACGCAGAGACTTAATGACCAGATTCGGATTACTCCGGTGCGGGTCATTGATCAGGACGGGGAACAATTAGGAGTGATTCCTACCGCGGATGCTTTAAAGTTAGCAATGGATGCAAGTCTGGATCTGGTTGAAGTTGCCTCAGATTCAAAGCCCCCTGTCTGCCGAATTATGGATTACGGGAAGCTGAAGTACGAGCGTAAAAAAAAGACAAACAAAAATACCAAGCAGCATCAGGTACAATTAAAAGAGATTCGGATGCGTCCGAAAATCGGGAAGCATGACATTGAATTTAAGCTGAAAAGCGCCCGAAAATTTCTGGAACAGAAAGATAAGGTCAAATTCAACATCATGTTCCGTGGCCGTGAAAATGCTCACCATGAACTTGGTCGCACGATCCTGGGCGGAATACAGGAGGAACTTTCCGAGTTGGCTAAAGTCGAACAGGCTCCCACAATGGCCAGCGGACGAAATATGATTATGGTCCTGGCTCCCAGGTAATAACTGTCACCCCTGATCGAAATCTGCCGGTCAGGAATTGATTGGAGAACTCTTCTCAACTTCAATGTCTGACTCTGCGCGCGGTTCAAGCAGTCGCCATTTTGGTTCGATTGTTTTTGAAACTGCTCAACTTCAGAAAGCCTGATCGTAGATCATGATGAATTACAATTGAACCCAGGCTCCGCTGCGGTCACTTTCTAAAATGGCCTCAATGACTTTCATATTGGCAATGGCATCTGTCAATGGTGTGGGAACGGGAGTGTCTTTGAGAATGGCCTGAGAAAACAGATCTCCCTGAATCGTGTACTGGTTACAAACTTCCAGCGCCAGTTCTTCAAGTTCCGCG
>NZ_CALEMX010000423.1 GCF_937910335.1 uncultured Gimesia sp.
AGCAAGATTGCGCAGGTGTTTCGACCACCGCGACACAATATTGGTGTACCGAAAACTGCTTTCCTGAACTGACATGAAGATCCAGCGGAAACAGACGTGGGATTCATAACCTGGTTGCTTCGCATTATTGATTTGCCGTCTGGTTGGTATGTGCTGCGCCGCAGTGCCGAACATAGGCAATCAGATCAGCGACATCGTCGGGGGTCAGCTGATCTCGCAGATTTGAGGGCATTAACGAGACATCAGACTGCCTGACAACATCAATGTCAGTGTGCAGTATTATCTGTTTCAGACCGTTTTCGCGACGTAACACAATGTTCATGTGTGAGTCAGGCTCTCGGATTCCACTCGTCGTGAAGCCGTCCAGCGTCACTACGACAGACGTTTGGTACTCAGGCGCTATCTTGCGACCTGGGTCCAAAATGTCGTATAGGAGTTCTCTATCTGACTTGAGGTACGCTTTTGCCAGATGGGGCCCCACATGATGGCCGTCTGTTCCGAGTCGGTGGCAGTTTCGACAGGCACCGGTAAAAAGAGCACGCCCACGTTCAATATTTTTCGTCTGCGAGAGAGCGTCCAGAAATGGTCTCATCCATATCGGTGTCGCCGACAGACTGGTCGCAATATTCTGTGCGGCGGGTTCACTGTTGGGCAAATCATAAAGCACAGGAGGATGTGGCACATTGGTAGGCGTATCAACGAGTTGAGATTCTGTCCGGCCTGAAGTGTTATTGTTGGTGACTGACGTACTTGAGAAAACGCCGATCCATGAGGCATTACCACCGCAGCCAGCTACGCTGGCAGCGATTAGCGAGGTAATAATAAAGTTAAAGGCACGCAACATAATTATATTCCGGCGACGATACTGCGATTCCACAGCAACACTCAGGTCAGAAGATGGTTTAGTTTCTGCTCGACACCTGGACGCTGCCACTATTCAACTCATCAGGTACAGGTTTTGTTGCAGCCGCCTGGCCGACTTCTGCCCCAAGTTCGATAGTGACGGCGCACATTTCAGCTTGCACTGGTCGATATTCCGTGGAGACGGCCGTGGCTCTGTACAGATTAGCATAGCCCTTGACGGTCACTGGCTGGCCAAGAAGCATGTCAAGTTTTTCGGCGACGACCGCAGTTGCGATCTTATGGCCGTTTAAGTCAGAAAAACTCAGGCCGAAGCGTTCATCGCGGTTGAAGGAAACGAGTGCACCGTCGATGGTCAATTGACCTTTGGACAGATCTAAATCATCCAGAATACCTGCGATTTCCACATCCTCGGCATCGATCGTAAACGAAGAAGCGACGTAGCTCGCAGTCGAGTTTTTCCTGTCATCGGTCGGGTCGCCAGTATCCAAACCAGAAACGACGCCGGTAATGCGTGCTGCAAATCCAGAGTTGCAGGACGACGCGAAGAGCGAACGCGTTGTCCCCGCGTCCTCCCGATCAGAAAGAAGGGGCAGTGTGGACCCGTTGATATTGTTGGTTCCTCCAATGGCCAAATCGTCAGGGATACTGACGGTAACCCCATTGACCTTGACTGTTTTTGCAATGACGTCCATGTCTTCTATTGGGCCTTGCAGAATAAACTCTCCATTTCGCGGCAACGCGTTTATCTGTCGACCTTTGACGACAACATTTTTCGAACGCGCAGTCTCAGACTCCCCAACAATCCGAGCAGACACAAAGCGAGGAAGCTTTTCCAAATTGCTGCAATCGACAACGAACCTGCCATGATTCTGCCCGCGACGTTTTCTGACACGCGACGTGCACAGCACCTTATTTGTCAACGAGTCCAATAGTTCTAAATCGGAATCAACCCAGGTGAGTGTCGTGGTTCCAAGGGCGCGCAATTCGCCTGAACGACCACGCCCACAGGCGATGTGGATTTCAACATCACTATTGTTATGTTCGAGCGGTGGAGTCGTGGACAGGTTCAGCAGCGTGGTGTACAGCTTTCCGTTATAAAAGTAACCCTCGGCCGTTGCTGCGTAGCCGCTCGATGCCCTCAATTGATTTCCGCCAATCGGATTTCCTGCTGCATCGACAATCTGCATGGGAAACCGCAGGTCGGGATTTACAACAACCGAAATGCCGTTGATCGTTAAGTTCCCATCTTTATCCCGCTGCAGCATTCCGCCGACCAAATGGCTTGCCAGTTCTATATGACATGCCTCCGCAACAAGATTGCCCTTGGCATCCACGCCTCCTGAAGCCACCACTGTACCCGGCGACTGCATGGAACTCGGCTTCAGCGCACGCACGCAGTGATTCCGTGGCATATCAAGCAAGTCGGCCAGATTGTTACCTGAGATGTTCTCCGTACCGCGAACTGAGAGGCCTTTCGGAATATGCATGTTCATATGCATTACAGACAGCGTCTGACTCAATGGTTCCACGTCAACCATTGGCCCCTGAATTCGCCAGGTACCTGACTGTTCTACATCGCCTACCGCGTATTTGGGATCACGGAATCGACTGCCGGCAATCCGCTCGACAACCTCGACAATATCTGATGGTTTTAATGTCGACGGCACCGCAGCCCATCGATTCGTACGGTCATTACCGAAGCTTAGAATCCCGGCATGCTGCGTCAAATCAGAGTCGATCACGGGGTCCAGATCATAGACCCCAACCTCTTTCCGAAGCGTATTGACTTCCTGCTCGTCGCCACATGCAAAAACCCATTCCGGCATCTCAGCATCTGATTCGTTAGCATCCTTTACGTAGGTCTCTGAGTATGCCTTAAGAACTTCCGGGCTGTCATTAAAAGTATCAAGGGAAATCGTAATAAGACGAACATCGCGACCCAGCGACTTCGCCAACGCCTTACGGACCTGAACCAGGCCCCTGTTGGTTGGTCGTCATATGCCGTTACACTTGGTGTAGACAAAGCTAATGACGACGATGTGATCTTTTACCAGGTCATCGTAAAACCGAACTTTTTTTCCATGTTGAGTGGTCAGTTCGAAATTACTGAAGCGGTCTGAAAGCCTGTGTTCCAGTTTGCCTTCGGGGCGCTGCAGAGACCAGGTTGAATAGTTTACCGGGTGTTTTTTGCCCGGATAGAAATAAGGTGAATCCGGGTTTACTGCGGAGTACCGCTCTTGAACCTCGGCCTCGGTCAGCGCGTGACCTGGAGCGGCGGCCGAGTCTCCAGCGATTGCTGTCTTGAAAGAAAGCTTCTGAGAATGGGGCGGCGACGGTGCCGTCGGACTGGATGCTTCTTTCCGGCCGCATCCTGTCGATAGTCCCAGAACCAGACACCCAATCAATGTTTTCCGTATCATCTTGCAGTATCTCATTATTCTTATTTCATTATTCTTATTTGATCTCGGCTGATCCCGCACACCCCATAAGTGGTTCGTCAGTCAGCCATAATCGCCTTGGCAGCTGACGCCATCTCTCTTTCATCCCTGGCCTTAAGGATGGCCAGAACGTCCGTCCGCGATTGCTTTTCGATGAAAGGCTGCAATTCAGATTGCGTAGATTCTTCATTGATTACACTGACTTCAGAAGCCTCGCTCGGAGTCAAGAGCGTATCGGGCGCAGCCTCGTTGCTGCCCGAATAAACAACCAGACCAGCTGCAGAAACGATGATTAGTCCGAGCAGCATCAGTGGTGTTCGTAGTGAATTCATCAGTTCCTGCCTTTACTTGTCGACACGAAAGTTCTTACGCGTAATTGAATCTGTTCAGATCAACTCTTGCGTAAGCGTGAAGTTAAATGACGGCTTAGTAGTCTCTGTTTACGTACAGAAGACCACATCACCAGTCACACAAAGTTTCCGCCTGAGAGCAACTCCGGAAACAAAGTCCAATTCGGTTATGTCACGTCTCTGGCTACTTATAGCTCACTAGCAAGCCCAGGAAAGAAAAAGGTACAGGCGTTTTTGACAACCTGTACCTTTGATTAACCGTCTAAACAGAATTTGCGATTTGCTTGGGTTATGACACCTGTGCCCCTGTGCCCCCCTGTGCCCCCAGGGCGATTGCACGCTAAGTCATTTGCCGAACAGGACTTCC
>NZ_CALEMX010000424.1 GCF_937910335.1 uncultured Gimesia sp.
CTGTCACGGAGAAATCATCTTTCAGCCTGAAACGACCTGCTTGTGTGGATCGGATTTACCCTATTTTACGGGAAGTGATGAATGGGAAATCGAAATAGGCCATTCATTGCATGAAATGATCGGAACCGTGACGGCAACAAATGGTCAGCGCTGGAAAGCCGGGGACCGTATCCTTGCCGTTCCGGTGATGCAACAAGGACTTTGTGAACGATTTCTGCTGGATGAAACGCGATCCATACCCATTGCCACCAATATCCCGGAAGAGCATGCATTGATGGCCCAGCCACTAGGTACGGCACTATTTGCCCTCAAAAAACTTCCGAATCTATTAGACAAAACTGTCGCTGTGGTCGGGCAGGGACCCATGGGACAACTAATGAATGCCGCCTTGAGTAATATGGGTGCGCGTGAGATTATCGGCATCGACCTGTTGGAATCCCGCTTAGCAGTCAGTCCCCACATGGGGGCCACCGCCACCATCTGTAATCAGAATACAGAGCCAGTCACAGCACTGCGCGAACGATTGAAGGGCGAGTTACCTGATATTGTCATCGAAGCGGTCGGCCATGCAGATCAACAGTTCAATCTATGCGTTGATCTCTGCAGGGAAAATGGACGCATTCTTGTGTTTGGCGTCCCTCCTGAAACCATCGATCAAGTCCGCTGGCGAGATCTACTCTTCAAAAACATTACTGTCCACACCAGTATTAATCCGGATTTTAAACGAGATTTCCCTCTGGCAATGCAGTGGCTCTCTGAAGGCCGAATTGATGTGACCCCGATTATCACACACCGCTTTCCACTGGCAGACATTCAGCAGGCATTTGATCTGTTCAAAGAACGAAAAGAGGGGGTCATCAAAGTCATTGTTGAATTCCCCGCACTGAATCGCTGATCATAGCATCAAGTTGGCTCAATCATCTAATAAGTCACTCTTTCTGAAACCAGGACAAAGGTCACGCATGATTTTTTCTATTCGCCATCTGCACCCTCTGATCTCTTTCTCTGTCTGCTTGTTCCTTAGTGTCTTCATAACGAACTCGATCCAGGGAGCAGAGCCTCCCAATATTATTTATGTGATGGCTGATGACCTGGGATATGGTGATCTGGGTTGTTTTGGACAAAAAGTGATCAAAACTCCCAATATCGATCAATTGGCCAAAGCAGGCATGCGATTCACAAATCACTACTCCGGCCATACGGTTTGTCGTCCTTCTCGACTGGTATTGTTAACAGGTATGCATACCGGACACACTCCCATCAGTCAGAATGAACAATATTATTTTCCCGAAGGTGCCACCACAGTCACTACACTTTTAAAAAACTCGGGCTACGCAACAGGCGGCGTCGGAAAATGGGCACTCGGACCGCCGGAATCTACGGGAGTTCCGAGCAAACAGGGATTTGACTTCTGGTTTGGATATCTTGATCAAGGAAACGCTCATAATTTTTATCCGGAATTTCTCTGGAGTAATGAACAGGAAATTTCCCTACCGGGAAATAAAGTAGGCCAACAGAAAAGAGTCTCCATCGAACGAGAGACCTATTCGCACGATCTTTTAACTCAGGAAGCATTCAACTTCATTAAACGAAATGCAAAGAACCGCTTTTTTCTGCAAGCACATTACACGATTCCTCATGCGAATAATGAAGGAGGTCGTGCCACCGGTGATGGCATGGAAGTTCCCGAATACGGCGAATATGCCGAGCGCGAATGGCCTGCTCCCGAAAAAGGGTTCGCCGCTATGATTTCTCGCCTTGACCGCGACCTGGGAACGCTGGTCGATCTTCTCAAAGAACTGAATCTGGAAAAGAATACAGTTATCTTTTTCACATCCGATAATGGACCTCACCAGGAAGGCATGCATCAGGTTGATTTTTTCAACTCCAATGGAGCGTTGCGAGGTTATAAACGGGACTTGTACGAAGGAGGCATTCGGGTTCCCTTGATTGTGAAGTGGCCGGGTAAAGTACAGGCTGCTACGACCTCAGATCACATCAGTGCCTTCTGGGATTTTCTGCCAACCGCCTGTGATCTGGCCGGAATTAAGCCACCTCAAAACATCGACGGAATCTCATATTTACCTGCGATGCTTGGTAAATCTCAACCCGCGCACGACTCCCTGTTTTGGAAATACCGGGGAAAGCTAGCTCTCAGGACGGGTAAATGGAAAGCTGTTCAAATCGGACCACAAAAAACACTCGAGCTCTATAACCTCGATACTGATATCGGAGAACAGCACAATATTGCAACGAAACACCCCAAGATTGTGGAGCAGATGCAACAAAAAATACAGAACAGCCAGTCATCGCCCTGAGTTCATAAAGCCAAGCAAGAATCGATTCGCTGATACAAACATTGAATGCTAGATAATTTCATGAATCGGCTCAGTATGCTCGACACCGACAAGTTTTTGATTGAGTCCACCATAAAAGTAAGCTAAACGGTTAGGGTCCATTCCCATCTGATTGAGTATCGTCGCGTGTAATCGTTTTACATGGAACGGTTTCTCGACAGCTGCCGCACCAAGTTCATCCGTGGCACCAACTGAAGTCCCCCCTTGAATCCCACCACCGGCAGTCCACATGGTGAAGCCATACGAATTGTGATCACGCCCCGTTCCTTTCGCATATTCTGCAGTGGGCTGTCGTCCAAACTCACCCCCCCAGACAATCATCGTTTCATCAAATAATCCCCTCGCTTTTAAATCTTTTATCAAAGCAGCAATCGGTTGATCCGTATTTCCTGCATGAAAACTATGGTTTTTGTGCAAATCGCCGTGTGCATCCCAATTGGTATCATTATGGTTTCCACCAGAATACAATTGTATAAAACGAACACCTCTCTCAACGAGCCTTCGCGCTAAAAGGCAGCGTCTGCCAAAATCAGCCGTCCTGGGATTGTTGAGTCCATACAATTCCTGAGTCTGTTTGGTCTCGGTAGCAATGTCTGCCGCTTCGGGAGCATGCTTTTGCATCTTGAAAGCTAATTCATAACTGGCTATGCGGGCTGCCAACTCAGAATTGCCGGCACGCGAAGCCTGGTGCTTTTGATTGGCCGCTTTTAATTCATCCAGCAATTCGCGTTGAACGACTTTGCTCATACCCTCCGGTCGACGTAAGTCAATCAGAGGTGCCCCCTGAGAACGCATTGTAGTACCTTGATAAGTCGCTGGCATAAAACCACTCGACCAGTTTTTGGCCCCGCTAATCGGGCCACCTGTTGGATCGAGCATCACTACATAACCCGGAAGATTTTCGTTTTCCGTTCCCAGGCCGTAATTCAGCCACGAACCTAAGCTGGGAAAACCGCTCAGTATTCTACCCGAATTCATCATCAGCATCGCCGATCCATGAATAGGAGAATCGGCGGTCATTGATTTTATAAAGGCAATATCATCAGCACAGGTAGCCAAATTTGGAAACAAATCGGAAATCCATTGACCCGATTCACCATACTGTTTGAACTTCCATTTCGGACCAACAACACGTCCTTCATTTTTTTCACCCCCGCGCCCCTTGGTTTTCACAGTGATTGTCTTGCCATCCAGCCCGTAAAGTTTCGGTTTGTAATCAAAAGTATCAACATGGCTGGGTCCACCATACATAAACAAAAAAATGACGCTTTTTGCCTTGGGTTTAAAATGAGGATCTTTGGGTGCCAGGGGGTTCTGAAATTTGCTGGAACCATCTGCGGCAACGACTTGGGAATTGAGAAATCCGTCCGCTGACATCATGCCCGTTAACGCCACCGAAGCAAATCCACCACCGGCTTCCCACAAAAACTCCCGACGTGTGCGACGGCAGAATTGCGCATGCCCCGCTGATTGGTTGCCCTGGTTGACTTGAGGGTTTGATGGTTGCTCTAAAGCCATATCCGGTCCTTTTGAAGCTCCAAGACTAATAATACAAATAAAGACACTATCAAATAAATTGTTCTAATCCAGATACACAAACTCGTTTCGATTCAGAATGGTTAAACAGAAGTAGTTCAGTGCCTGTTTTTCTTTTAGAGAATGCTTTTTGATCAATTTCTCTATGAATCGAACTCCAGTATCAACTTCGCCCTTTAATGGTTTTCGCCCATATGCAAGACGAATCGCGCGTTCGACAAAGAGGGCATGTTTCTTATCTACTTCTTCAATAATACGATCAGCTAAATATTCTGCCTGTAAATTCACAAAGCTTCCATTAATCATTCCCAACGCTTGCGCTGGCTGTGTTGTCACAAATCGCACTGCACAACTACTGTCGGTATCAGCAAAGTCAAAATTAAAGAGCAGGGGTGTTATTAAAGAACGTTTGACGAAAACATAGATACTCCGTCTTGCTCTTTCTTCCTCTGAAGAATTCAGCCAGCCCTCGCCTGGTCTGGATTGTCCCTGTAGCACTTCTTTTGATATCTGAGGATAAATCCCAGGGCCGTACATTTTGAGATTCAAACGACCATTGACCGCCAGCAGGGAATCACGCACTTCTTCAGCACTAAGACGCCTCATATGGAAACGCCAGAACAGATCATTGGCAGGATCAATGGCAGCAGCTTGATCCGAAAACTTTGCGGACATCTGATAAGTATTTGACATCATAATCAGTTTATGAAAGGACTTGAATTTCTGCCCGCTCTTCACAAATTCCAATGCCAGCCAGTCCAGTAATTCTGGGTGTGTCGGCGGCACGCCTAACTGTCCAAAATTATTGGGAGATTGAACAATTCCTCGACCGAAGTGATGCTGCCAGATCCGGTTCACGATCACGCGTGAGGTCAGTAAATTGTCTCCGTCGGCGATCCACTCTGCCAGAACCCGTCGGCGACCTGAAGTCTGTTGCTCTTTGCGAGTAGCTGGAATCAGTGCTTCTGTCTTTCCAAAAATTTCTGGAAAACCAGGTTGTACCTTCTCTCCCCGCACATTGGGATTGCCCCTTAACAGCACAAATGTTTCACGCGGTTCTTTGAGACTTCGTCGGACACTGAGCGCCATTTTTCGTGGAGGCGCTTTCTTTCTTTGCGCTTCCTGTTGATGCATTTCATGCTGCAGCGCCTGATAGACTTTATATTGATCCGGCTCCAGGTACTGCTTCAATTTTTCTTTAAGTAATTTATCGCGTTGGCGAGTTTCAGAACGTCTTTGATCGACACCCGACATTTTTTTGATTGCCATCTGTTCCATCTGATGCATTTTTTTCTTCGCATTATTTTTTTGTGCATCGATCCTGGCATGCATCGCCGAAACTTCAGGAGATGTGATATCTGTCTGATTGTAGGAAAGTTGATCTGAGCGAATTCCATAAGAATTCATACCATGAAAAAACGCGAGAAAACGGTAATAATCCTCATGGGGGATCGGATCAATTTTATGCTCATGGCAGCGAGCACAATTCAACGTCAGTCCTAAAAAGACTTGACTCGTTGTGGATAAAATATCATCCAGTTCATTATAGTAGCTCAGTAACGGGTCGGCGGGTTCATCATCCCAGAGACCAAGCCGATAATAACCCGTGGCGATGATTGTTTCATTCGTCACCTGATCCAGTTCATCCCCCGCCAGTTGTTCCTTGATGAATTGGCTGTAAGGCTTATCTTGATTGAATGAGCTGATGACATAATCTCGAAAACGCCAGGCGTTCGGTTTAATACCATCCCGTTCAAAACTGTTTGTATCAGCATAACGCACAAGGTCCAGCCAGTGACGAGCCCAACGCTCACCGTAGCGGGGTGATGCCAATAGTCGATCGACCAGTTTTTCATAAGCATCGGGAGAACGATCATTAATAAAATGATCTACTTCTTCAGGAGTAGGAGGCAATCCTGTCAAATTAAAGTAAGCTCGACGAATCAATGCCCCACGATTCGCGCGCGGAGCAGGGGATAGACCCTTCGACTCTAACTTGGCGAGAATAAAAGCGTCAATCGGATTCTTCACCCACTGAGTCTGTTTCGGAATTGGTGGCGTTTTTTGCTGAAGCGGTAGAAAGGCCCAGTGTTTTTTCCACTCTGCGCCCTGCTTGATCCAATTTTTGATCAGGTCAATCTGCTCCTGCTTCAGACGGTCTCCTTCCGGCGGCATCTGTTCACTCTCATCTTTGGAAATGAGCCGTCTTATGATTTCACTCTTTTCCGGATGCTGGGGAACAACAGCCGTGGCTTCCGATTCCAACTGCTTGAATGCCAGCTCACTCTGGTCCAGACGTAAGCCCCCCTCCTGAACATCAGGCCCATGACAAGAGTAACAATGCTTTGCCAGTAAAGGTTGAATCTGCTGTGTGAAATCAACCACGGGCTTTGTATTCTGCTGAACAGGCACCCTGTTATTTTCTGCCAAACCTACAGAAGCCAGTTCCAGTCCAGGGAAGAGGATCATTCCCCCCAAAAGCAGTTTTATCAATCCCGTTCTAATTCCGAAATGATTTGTGCGTAACATACGTGAATTTTCTCTCCCAACGGTGGAGTCTTCCGTGATTCATTCATGGCGTGATCATATAATGGAGATCAATTATCTCTATTGTCGAATACTTCTGTTATGAATGTCAATTCAACAATTAAGAACCCTAAGTTATTTCCTATACTTGACCTTGCGATCATCAATTCCTGGAAACAGATTGATGGTTCCAAAGTAGTCTGTCTGTGAATCGACTGATTATGCTATAATAATTAGTGCCTGTAAGTACAGACGCGCTTATCGACTGGCAGTAGTTTATCATCTGAGGAGAATTCATAGGATGAATCGATTGCTTCCTCCTTTCTCAGGACGAATTGACTTGAGTAATATGCATGCCAGAATTCTTTTATGTATAGGTATATTATTTATAAGCCCTTGTGCTTATCTACTGTCAGATGATCAGGGCCAATTGAATGACGCCCATCAACAATTGGCATTGCTCGATCCACCAGCCAACAAAGAAGTTCCCGACCAGTCAGAACCGGAAAATGATCATTCTGACGAGCGGGAAGCGCTCATTCACCGGATTTATCGAAACCGAAGCCTGCGAATTCAACTGGAACGTGCTGAGCAAAAATTCCGTAATCAAGAATTTACGGAAGGAGCTTTGCAGCTGGAAAAACTCCTGGATCATCAGGAAGACTATTTCTTATGGCCCGATGATCAGGCCCATCCTTCAAATTTTCGACAGCGAACGCGTAAACTGTTTTCATCCGCTTCGCCTCGTACACTCGCAAGTTATGAAAGAATTTCCGGTCCACAGGCAAACTGGCTTCTGGAACTTGCCAGAGAGAATAATGATCTCCGAATGTACGAACATCTGGCATTACGATTTTTCCCGCTACGTTCCGGTTTTGAGGCTTTGAATTATTTAGCCGACCATTATATGGAGCAAGGTAATTTCGAATTCGCAGCCCGATACTGGGATCTTTTGCTGGATAGTCGAATCCATAAGTCGAGGATGAAACCCGTCCACTTTCTGAAAGCAGCCGTTGCCTACCAACAATCGAACCAACGAGAAAAAGTCTCAAAAATCCTGACATCGCATGGAAAAATATCAGTTACTCTTTCCGGAGCGAAAATGAGGCTCGCACAAGCCATTCAGACATTGGATACCTCATTGCAGCAGATTCCGCTTCAGCAGAATCCAGGTTGGCTGCTTTCACAGGGAAACGCGCAGCGAAACCAGTCAACGAATGCCAGCCTGCCATATCTGAAGCCCCGCTGGAGTCATCCTATTGCCCGGACAAAACATTCCGATCCACTGGGCGCACTCAAAAGCTGGGAAAGCAAACAAAATAATGAGAATCTCTCAACAGCAGTTGCAAACATCCCGATTGCCGTTGGCAATCAAGTCATTTACCGTGACTTCGAAGGAATCAGAGCAGTTGAAATTGATTCCGGTAAAACTTCCTGGCTCTTCAAAAGTAAAGGTAGCCTCAATAGTTTGATTGAAGGTGTTGCTAATCAAATCCGTTCTCACGCAACGTATTCGCAAAACCTGCCACTGGATAAATTCTACAATTATGGTTCTATCTACGGCTCACTTACCAGTAATGGACAGCATGTCTTTGCCATCGATTATCTCCCGGATTTAACGCCACAAACACCTCAACAACTTAATCTGGGTCTGCGTCGAAATACGACTCACTACCCGCTTGTTTCCCGAAGAGGGAATCGGCTGATTGCTCTACCGGTCCAACAATTCAAGGACCAATCAATTAACAGCAATTTAAGCAATGATTCCCTCGAGTCTCATAAAGAGTTCTCGCTCAAAGCAGAGCCTGTCTGGAATATTGATGGTTATTATTTTCTAGGAGCGCCTCTACCTGTTGGTAACCTGATCTATGCGGTTGCCGAACATGATAGTCAAATTTCGCTGATATGCATCAACCCACAAAATGGCAACATCCACTGGAAACAGGGGATTGCTTATGTCAACCAGCCCATTCGCTCGGATCGAAACCGCTCTTATCGGCAATGTCCGCTTGCCAGCAGCCAGGGAATCATTGTCTGCACAACACAAATTGACACACTGGTTGCAGTGGATGCTACAAATGGTGACTTGCTCTGGAATTATTATTACGGCGAAGGAAACAGCTATCGCAGGATTTCACAAAAACGGTATTACAGACCTGTTTCCTTTGGACATCCTGGTTTAACCAGCACACCTGTCATTGATCAACAGCGCATATACTATCTGCCCAGCGGATCTCCTTATATTCACTGTATCGATTTGAACTCCGGTCTTCCTCTCTGGAATGAAGTACCTCGAGAGGACGGAGAATACATCGCTGCGGTGGTTGACGAGACGGTTCTGGTAGTTGGCTCTGATTACTGTCGTGGTCGTCATATTCAAGATGGCAGGGAGCTATGGCATCTGCATGTGGGACCTGCCTCAGGTAAGGGTTTTCTGTCTAACGAAAATTATCTGCTGCCAATTAATGCGGGAAGCGTACTCAGTATTCACATTCCAACAGGATCAGAATCCGGGTTTAATCTCAGCAATGCGACACAAATTTCAGAGATTTTGAACCGTGAATTTAAACAAAAACTAGAGCAGGGGGCGGAATATGTATTTCAAACCATCTCTGAAGATCATCAGAACTCAAAAAAAACCGTTTCTCAACATCATTGGTCTCCAGGAAATATTATCTCACATCAAGGACAAATTATTTCTCTGGGGCTCTGGCAGATTGATTCTTTTGCACAAGCTGAAGTAATGTTGACCAGTTTGTCACAAGATCGAAACCCGTCCTTAAACTCTGCTGAAAAACAGAGCAACCAATTACTCAAAGCCGAACTGGAACTCGCACTTGGTAATCTTGAAAGTGCACAACTCAAACTGGAATCATTACTGTCGGCGAAAATATCAACCTCGGTTAAAAATCGCTCAGAGTCATTATTACGTGAATTGCTCTATGCTGAATTAAACAAGCCAAACCAAGACGAACCTCCCCTCTTTGCAAAACTAGAAGTTCTCGCCACAACTCCCCTGGAACGTGGCCGTTTCTTGTCTCGAAAGTCAAAATTTCTGCTGCAGCAGAAAGATTACAGGGGATTAATTGAGATTGCAGAAGAATTTAAAAAAATAGAAATCAACCAGCCATTGGCAATAGCAGGCGATGCCCACCATCTGGTAACGGTAAACAGTCTCATCGCCGGACTGATGGAAAAAGTCACCAGCAAGGCTGATCGCGATGCACAAGAAACAGTCAATTCCATTATTTCAAGCGATCAGCAGGCTGCTCTCAAAGAAGGCACCGTGATTGCCTTACAATCATTCCTGGATACCTATGGCAGTTGGAGTCAAGCAGTAGAAGTCCGCAGTACTCTGGCTGAAAAGTTGATCCAACAGGGACAGAACCAAAAGGCCGAGTTTTTATTATTGGAAAACCGTTTCCATCCTGACAGGAACATAGCTGCCCCCGCAACCCGACAGTTACTCGAACTATGGGAGGCGACAGGCTTGCCACATGAGGCTGCTTCTCTGTTAAGAGAAATCCAGGAAAAATTCGCGGATATCTCAGTCGATTCCAATCGAACGGGAGTGCAATATGTCAATCAGTTTGATCGCGCGTCCCAAACCTGGACCGTATTTCAATCAATGCAACCCCTTAAACAAGCCGTTTCACATGTTTCGATCAAGCAAAGCGACCGGGGTGCTCCCACGCCTGATATCAAAAAAACCTATAAAAACTACGAACGAAAATTTCTACCACCACCAGATATTTCTCAGCTCCTGTTGAAATCAGGGGAGATTCTCAATGTCATCAATAAACATGTAGGACAAAATATTGGAAAAATTGAAGTTTCCGATCGAATTTCTTACCCCTATCATTCAAAGAATACACGAGTAGGACATTTCATTCCCCTAGGCAGTAGTCGCAAAATCCATGGTGTCTCGTTACTGCAATTGCAGGATCAAATTTCAAAACCACTCTGGACGGTAGAATTTGACGATTTAAATAATTCGCAATCACTCTTTTACGTCGGGCCTTCAGGTCCGCGTGTCTGTATCTTCCAATGGGATAACCGATTATTCGGTTTGGATC
>NZ_CALEMX010000425.1 GCF_937910335.1 uncultured Gimesia sp.
GGCAATACCATTTTAGGTGCCCATTGTGGATTTGAAACGTCAAACAATATTATTCGTACCACAGACAATCACCTGATCGCCACATTTGGTGTCGAAAATTGCTTAATCGTGCATACCCCCGATGCAACATTGATTGCCCCCAAAGATGATGAAGCCGCCATTAAAAAACTGGTAACGCTGATAAAGGAACGTGGCTATGAACGATTCCTCTGAAGTCAGTCATCAATTAAACGCGGATTTCCCTGCCGAAGGTCGCCTGCTGGGACTCGACTATGGAACAAAACGAGTCGGAATTGCCATCTCCACGTTTGAACAAAATATTGCCAGTCCACTGGAAAACTACACCCGCCAAACAGAAATTCAGGACCAAAATCACCTCACGAAAATCATCAACGAGTATCAATGCAAAGGACTCGTTGTAGGCCTCCCCGTACATATGAGTGGTGATGAAGGACAGAAAGCCAAAGAAGCCCGTCAATTTGGAAACTGGGTCAGTCAATTCACACAAATCCCTGTTCGCTACTGGGATGAAAGGTATTCGTCCGCCAGTGCCGAAGAATTCCTGGTAAATCTCAATATCAACCGCAACAAGCGAAAGGCGTATCTTGATAAACTGGCTGCCCAGATTA
The DNA here is from genome assembly GCF_937910335.1 of uncultured Gimesia sp. Classification (GTDB taxonomy): domain Bacteria; phylum Planctomycetota; class Planctomycetia; order Planctomycetales; family Planctomycetaceae; genus Gimesia. Next base: position 630 of record NZ_CALEMX010000425.1, read on the forward strand.
TCTTGCAGTCATTTCTTGACAGCGCGGACCGAAACCAAATTCCTGGATCTTTTTGAATGGTTTCTGATAGGAATACCGTATAATTATTTCAAGGATTTTTTTTCTGAATTTAGTACTCATGGTTATAAACGAGATTCAATGAAACAATTGCCCCTGGATCGTGAAGAATATATTGAACAGACTTATTTCTTTCGGAATTATCGTGAACGTCTGGAAGATGACATTCCTTCGCAAATCATTCTCGCAACAATCTACGAAGAAATTCTTGCCACGACAAAGTTGCCTATGGCGATCGACTTTCTAAAAGCAGAGATACTGTTAACGGGTCGGATCTCAGATGGAATGGAAAAACTCTCCCATTACTTCACACCATTCCAGACTTACATTTTGAAAAATGCGGAAGATGATAAATCAAAATTTGACCAGAAAATGGGCTTAAAGATTTTGGAACGCGAAGCAGAATACCGTTCCGAAAATCCTACCAGCGCGGGACTCTTTATTTATCAGTTTGAGTGTATTGCACGAAATCGTTTAGGTTATCACAACGGACTGGATGTGATCTCGAAAGATACTTTGTACAACGATGACTGGTCGGCATGGATTCGAAAACTCAAGATCCAACTGGGATCGGTTGACTTTGCTGACTTGCTATATTTTCGCTCTCAACATTTTGTTGATGAACAACAAAGGATTCCTGGGAAAGAAGATTTTGCACCTCAATATCCTATTCTATTCAGTGCGCAGGACGGACGGATTGCCAAGGCAAATCATGATCGTGATCCGCTCTATATGTTTGCAGCCCTTCAGAGACAATTGGGCTACCCAGATGTCCCGCGCAGTATTGCAAAACTAGATAAATCATTATTCCACCCTGCCCTGGAAGCGCGTTTACATAAGATCGAAACACGTCTTCAATTAATGGATTCCGAGTTGAAAGGCAATTTTGATCTGAATCAATTCATCGTCAAAGACCCTGATTTCAACGATAAAGATCTCGACTGAAAACATTAAAGTGGCCACTTGTTCATTGTTGTATGTAATTTCCTAAATATGACTTGCCAGATGTCGGCACATTCTCATAACATAGAAACACGATGAGACAATTGAAACAACATGTGACCAAAGCAGCAGTCCTTACGTCAATTTCTGTTTCAAAACAAAAGATTAACTTGATTAACACATGAATTTTATCAACAGGAGATAAACTCGACCGCAACTTTACTGTCTCAATTAAAGCATTCATTTAGACGCCTTGATTTCCCACCCCATGCCTACACCCACCTTAAGTAGGACTTTCAGAAAGGCTCAAATATGTCCAGTATTCCCATTGATACCCCTGATGCACGCATCCTCGATCCACCAAAAGAAGTAGCTTTCGAACTCAACCATTATCAGTTTGCCGTTCAGACAATTCTCTGGTCTGCAGGAACAATCGTATTCTGTCTGGCAATGGTCGATTTTTACGCTCATACATATGCCAGAGAAACAGAAGCCGGTCTGCAGCTTGCTCAAATAGAGAAACAGAAAATCAATCAAGACCTGCGTATCTCAGACATAAAACCGTTCATCGTTGGCTCTCCCATGATACAAACTCGTCCCGCCGATAAATACTTTCATATGTGCAAAGAAATGAAACAGTATACGTGGCATGGTTTCTTCAAAAGCTATTCCATTTCCGTTTATATTGGCATTAGCAATGACCCCTCTATTGACTTCATTCATGGTACAAATGATCTTGCGTTACTAGCAGAAAAAACAAGCTCAAATCACTAAACCATTGAATCGATTTATGAGTTCTTCTCCAGTTGAACATCAGCCTTCAGCAGACTATAACGTCTGTTGAAGGCATTTTTTTTGACAATCCATTCTACTTACCCTAAACCAGCTCAAATGTAATTATTGATAATTGAATACTGTTGATTCAAATAGCCCACCCAACTTCGCAATAAAAATATGACATGCATGAGTGAGAAAGAAACATGGAAACGATCAAGGGGCACCTCTACGACTACCCGAAATACTACGACTTGATTTTCGGAGATGACTGGAAGGCGGAATATGACTTCTTGCAAAACTGCTTTGAAATACACGCTTCCAGAAAAGTTACCAGTGTTTTCGAACCGGCCTGCGGTACGGGACGGTTACTGATTAAACTGGCACAGGCTGGCTACAAGGTTGCCGGCAATGACTTGAATGAACATGCCATCAAATACTGCAATGATCGTCTGGAACGGTCCGGGTTTCCTCGCTCCGCAGTCCTCGGAGACATGTCAGACTTCAAACTGAAAAAACCAGTTGATGCCGCATTTAATACAATTAACAGTTTTCGACATCTGCCAACGGAAACGGCTGCAGAAAATCATTTAAAATGCGTCGCCGCTGCACTCGCACCAGGTGGGCTTTATATTCTAGGGTTGCATCTGACACCTACCGATTGCGAACCCATGCAGAGTGAAAGCTGGTCTGCACGCAGAGGTAACCTGTCAATTAACTCGCATATGCAATCCATCTGGACTGATCTGGATAAGCGAAACGAACATCTTGAAATGACGTTTGATGTTTATACACCCACTCGACAATTCCAACTATTTGATACGATGGACTACAGAACCTACACAGCACCACAATTTGAAGCGTTACTGGCAACTGTACCCGATCTGGAACTGGTCGAATTATACGACTTCATGTATGAAATGGACTTCACGATTGAGCTCGATGCAAAAACGGAAGACGTTGTGTTTATCTTACGCAAGAAATAAACAGCCTCTGTTATTCATCCGGCTGTGTCTCAACAGTCGGCAGCACGCGCGTCCCGATATTCTCACCTGAGACTGCTTTTTCAATGTTGCCCACTTTGCGAAAGTTGAATACCAGAATCGGAATGCCATGTTCCATACAGTGATGCAAAGCCTGGGCATCCATTACCTGCAAATTCTTGTGCAGGACATCCTGATAACTGATCTCCGAAAAACGAACCGCATGAGGGTTCTTCTCTGGATCATCAGAATAAATCCCATCGACCTTTGTTGCTTTCAGTAGAATATCGGCGTCAATTTCTCGAGAACGTAATGCAGCAGCGGTATCTGTTGTCACAAATGGACTACCAGTACCGGCTGCCAGAATCACAACTCGCCCCTTCTCTAGATGACGAATACAACGTCTTCGGATAAAAGGCTCGGCAACCCCTTCCATCCGAATCGCTGTCTGCAACCGTGTTGCCACGCCTGCCTTTTCCAGTGAATCCTGTAACGCCAGACCATTGATCACTGTGGCCAGCATGCCCATATAATGTGCAGTCGCAGGATTGATCGAGACACTCGAAGAAGAAAACTGTTTGCCTCTTAGTATATTTCCACCACCACAGACGATCGCCAGTTGAACTCCAGAATCGACAAGCCTTTTTATCTGGGCAGAGATCGTTTCCAGCTCAGACATGCTGATTCCACCTTCTCCATCTCGGCAGAAGACTTCACCACTCAACTTGAGCAGAACACGCTTATAAGCAGACTTGAGAAGCGGTGCGGGAGATTCAGTCATCCGTGGAATCCTCATGATCAGAAAGTTATTGTTTATACTTAAACAGTTATACTAATGGAGTGTCATTTTTGAATTTGGGGGTGATCGAAATCACGGAAGTGCGAAAACGAAACTCGTAAACAACACTTCCAACCCTCAATTCCATGCTTGATCATGCACTAGCAGGAATATAAAAAACGCACGTGTACGTTCCGCACACATGCGTCTCTATTTTCAAATTATTAGTCGCCAATGGACCAGCGTGAAAACGAAACTGCTTCCAGCCCTTTTTCAGCCAATGCCTGACTTACGGTTTTGGAATCATCAACAGCATAAGGTTGATACACCAGAACCCCTTGTTCTGTAAAAAACGTTTTCATACGACCATCAACAATTTTATCGATGATGTTATCCGGTTTACCAGTCGATTTTGCTTCAGCGACCAGACGATCTCGTTCTTCCTGAACCACTGCAGATTCAAGACATCCTTCATTAACCACCGCCGGTTTCAGAGCAGCAATATGCATTGCGACTCCTCGAAGTAATTCAGCATCTGCTGTCTCGCCGGAAGCCTGAAACAAAACTCCGGTTTTACCATCGTGATGCACGTAGCCACCCGTAGGACCTTCTGAGCGTGCAATTTTTGACACTACAATTTTCTCACGGATTTTATTCAGCATATCCATGAAATCATCATTGATTGTCTTACCAGATGATTGTGTAGAAGGCAGTGCTAACAGTTCTTCCACAGTATTGACTTCAGGATTCGCAAGAAGCTGCGCTGCGCATGCATTCGAAAAATTGACTAAATCTTCTCCGCTGGCAACAGGAGCCGACTCACATACGACTTCCAACATGACTGTCTGAGAACCATCTTCACTCGAAAGAATGGTAATGCGTCCTTCGGTCGTATCATTGCCACTGCGCTTTAATTGAATTTTACCTGCCTCTTCACGCAGGATCTCAATTGCTTTTTCCTGATCACCGTCCGCTGCCTGCAAGGCTTTCTTACAAGCCATCATAGGCAAATCTGTCATTTCTCGTAATGCTTTCACGGCTGCTGCTGTGATTTCAGCCATCTCTGTAATCTCCTTTTGAAAGCAATTCTTCGTTTCAAAATTGCTTAAAAATGATAACCTGACTCGATTGTTTAATTTAATGTGAAGTTGCTAAATGTTTTAAAAAACATCTGGCAAATTTCAACATCACCATTAACGAAAGCGATTCTCTTACAGTGAAGGAACGGGTTTATGTTCATCATCACCGGATTCACCCTCATCCTTTTTACCACTATCAGGCAGTTCGCCCTTTCCTTGAAGGATGGCAGCTGCCAACTGATTCATTACCAGACGAATCGAACGAATACTGTCGTCATTGCCAGGAATGGGGAGGTCGACCTCATCAGGATCAGAATCGGTATCGATTAACCCGACAACCTTGATTCCAAGAATGTGTGCTTCATGCACGGCATTTTTTTCCTTGGTCGGATCAACAACCACTATTGCCTCCGGCAGGCGGTTCATGGAACGAATCCCGTTCAGATTACGAAACACTTTGCGTTTTTCACGAAGCAGCGTAGACTGCATCTTCTTAGAGTAAGCTTGAATCTCACCCGTTTCGTCCAACGCTTCCAATTCCTCCAGACGTTTCAAGCGACCACGCACCGTACGGAAGTTGGTTAATGCGCCACCCAACCAGCGTTCGGTTACATAAGGCATGCCACTGGCAGTCGCGGCTTCTTTAATCGGGCCTTGCGCCTGCTTCTTTGTTCCGACAAACAAGATCAGACTTCCCTGAGAAGCCACGCGTTCCAGATAACGCTTCCCGCGAATGATTCCACGCACGGTCTCTTTTAAATCGATGATATGAATTTGATTACGGCGCCCATAAATATAGGGACGCATTTTCGGGTTCCAGCGGCTCGTCTTATGGCCGTAGTGAACACCCGCTTCAAGAATTTCTTTAACCACTAAATCTGACATTTCCACACTCCTCGTCGTGAAAGGGCACATGACCTTCCAGGGGCCACGTTCTTAAGTAATTACAATCAATAGACTTATCTACCAAAGGCGTCTAAACGAATCAATAAAATTCGACAAGCGCAACCCGAGCCAAATACACGCGGGTGTGCAACTGCCTGGATAGTATCGGAGTTATTTGTGCCCGTCAAACCTTGCGACCGTTAATTCAGTGAATTGGATCGAATTTGAACCCTGTGACTCAGGCAATTGGGCTCATCCTAAGTGCATTGAATCGATATACTCAAATTTCACAGATTCACCTAAGAACCAACTATCGATAACGAATTAATTAGTAGTTTTCGTTTCACCTTTGATCTAAAGCGCATCCCATATAACCAAAGCTCATTTCATTCTATGATACTCGTTTCAAATGACCTTGGAGACGCTACAGTAAACCTGGACTCAGGCTAATCAATCCCATGCCATCAATTCTTCACAAATTTTCAAAGACCATTCACCAATTGAGCGACAATCTCCTTGCGCTCGAAGGGGAAACGAAACAACTCGACCTCGCGGGATTAGCAGGACGAGAATGGTTTGAAATTTTGCAACGAAAATTGATCCCCCAACTCTCGGACAATGTTTATCTGGTTGTAGGCGTCGTCGGCGGTACGAATATTGGGAAGAGTGTCATCTTCAATCATTTAGTCAATCAACAAACCAGTGCCATCAGCCCTTTGGCATCTCAGACAAAACATCCTGTTTGCCTGGTACCCCAAAAGTTTGAACAAAACCATGATTTGGAAAAAATCTTTCAAGGCTTCAAGCTGACACCCTGGTCGGCTCCCGAAGATCCATTGATCGAGGACGAACAACACCTGCTCTTCTGGAAAAACAGTGAGAGTCTGGCGCCGAATTTACTCGTCCTGGATACTCCCGATATCGACAGCGATGCGGAAGTCAACTGGGAACGTGCAGAACGTATCAGACAGAGCGCGGATGTTCTGGTCACTGTATTGACACAACAAAAATATAATGACGCAGCAGTTAAAAAGTTTTTCCGTGAAGCAGCACGCGAAGAGAAAGTCATCATCACCATCTTTAATCAATGCCAATTGCCTGACGATGAAAACTACTGGCGACTCTGGTTGAACACCTTCTGCCAGGAAACTGGGGTACAACCCGAGTTGGTATTCATAGCTCCCAATGATCGGCAAGCCGCCACCAGCCTGCAACTCCCCTTTTACCCCCGCACATTTGAACCGACTCCCTCACATTCAACAAATAAGACTGATTCGGATGATGCCGATACAGGCACTACCGCCAATTTGATGAACGTCATATCGCAACTGCATTTTGGTGAGATCAAAGTTCAGACCCTCAAAGGTGCTTTAAATTACCTGGTACAACAAAACACAGGAGTGCCCGCTTACCTCCGGGAAATCAAAAGTCGCAGTCATGAATTTCGCTCTGCTTCAGAATTACTCTCCGAACAGGAATTGGCCGAAATTGACAACTGGCCTTTAGTTTCGAATTCGGTAATCGTAGACGCGGTTCGTACATGGTGGCAATCTCAAAGAGAAGGCTGGTCAGCTCAGATTCATGGTTTTTATAACACACTGGGTCGGGGAGTTCTCTGGCCTGTTCGCTATATCCATTCTCTGGCTGCGGATGAAAAACGCCCGCCTATGGAGCTCTACCGTGAACAGGAATGGTCTGTCGTATTACAAACGGTTGAAGGAATTTATGATCGACTGACTCTGGTAAGTGAACTCGGCAATGAGCTATTAACGAATCGACTGAAAACGTTATTGAATGGCACCTCACGCGAAACACTGCTAAAAACACTACGCGAGGAGCATGCCGAGATTGATTTCACCGTACAACTGGAAGAATTAGTCGACAGTGAAATGACGTTCTTCAGAACTGAAAGCCCACAGTATTACACGTTCATGAAGCAGTTAGACAGAATTGCTGCGGTGGCTCGTCCCGCATTAAGTGTCGGCCTGTTTTTTGTAGGCTTTGGCGCAGTCGGCCATGCAGGCTCTCAACTCGTCACCGACACAATGATTCAGTCCGTTGTCAATGTAGCCGGCGATGTCGCCGGAGGTGCCGCCACGACAACGGTCGGAGAAACTGCCGTAAGCAGTACGACCGCGACCGGCGTTGGATTTCTCGAAGCAAAGTTCAGAAGATTTCACGCAGTCTTCGCCCAAAAACGAACGGAATGGTTGGCTACAGCAATTCGAAAACATTTGTTAAAAACACTACCCGAAGAACTGAAATCAGCCGTCGAACTTCCGAACTCAACATATTATCAGGCAGTTCAGAATTCCGTTTCTGAACTGGAACAACAGTTAAACGAACTTCACATCTCGACCTGATATTAGTCGCGTTTTATTAGCCGTTGATAAATATTACCTAAAATTGATACCGTGTTTCAGTGATGGAAACCAGAATCTTAAACAGGAATTGAATCTGTCATGCCTACATCGGAAATAGCACAAATCGAAATGCTGGCAGCAGTAGATCGTTTGATCCACCAGCTCCAATCATGGAGTGAACAGCAAACCGATTGGAAAACAGCGCAACAAAGCCAGGCCGTGATTCATCAATTGCTCCCCCGACTCGATATGTTACGTGTGCGATTGCAGTCACCTCTGGTCATTGCTACCTTTGGCGGAACAGGCACGGGAAAGAGTAGCCTGGTGAATGCCTTGATCGGTACTTACTGCTCGCCATCTGGCAGACAACGTCCGACAACGACAGATCCGGTTTTAATCGCGCATCCCGATACAGACCTGGATCGTTTAGGATTGGACTTAAGTCAATTTCAAGTAGAACAAAAAGAACTCGATCAACTTCAAAATATCATTCTCATTGACTGCCCTGACCCAGACACCTCTGAAACAAACGATGAAGGCAGTAATTTAACGCGATTGCAACACATTATTCCTCTGTGCGATATCCTGCTCTACACCTCAACTCAGCAAAAATATCGTTCGGCACGCGTGGCAGAAGAATTGAAGGAAGCCGCCATTGGTCGACGTCTTATCTTTGTACAGACCCATGCCGGGCTGGATGAAGACATTCGGACAGATTGGAAACAACAACTTTCGCAACAGTTCGAAGTACCAGAAATTTATTTCGTCGATTCCGTCCGAGCGCTGGAAGACCAACTGGCAAATCGACCACTCCAAAAAGATTTTGCCAGTTTACAAAATATCCTAAGCACACAACTTGGAAAGTCAGAACGCCTGCAGGTACGGCGTGCCAATCTCCTGGAACTAATTCAGAATGCCATTAATCATTGTTCTGATAAAATCAATCTCAATTTACCCGCCATACGGGAACTGGAATCATTCCTGAAACAACAACACGTTTCCCTTACCAGACAAATGTCGCAGGAACTCAGAACAGAATTACTCACCAGCCGAAATCTCTGGGAACGACGACTCCTATCCTGCGTTTCCGACACTTGGGGATTGAGCCCCTTTTCCACAATGCTCCGAGTTTATAACGGCTTAGGTAACTTTATCGCGTCGGCCAGCTTGTTTCGTGCTAGAAACTCTGCACAAGTCGCGCTCATCGGTGCGCTACAGGGTGCCCGCTGGATTGGTAACCGACAGAAGGAACAGGCAACTGAAAATCGATTAAACCGGATTGGTTCCTTCGGATTAGATGATAACAAACTGCGCGAATCACAATTATTAATCGACGGCTATGCTCAAGCTGCAGGCCTGGAAACACAACCAGTCCAACATACCGGCTCTCTGGACAAGCTGCAAACAGAAGCCGCTTATGTCGAAGAACAATTCCTGTATGATGCCGGCTCGAAAATTGATGCCATTATTGCAAAACTGACCCGCAAAAACTCCGGATGGTTCACCCGCGCAGTGTATGAAACCCTCTTTCTCTCTCTGGTGGTTTACGCCCTGGTTCGTATTGGAAAAAACTTCTTCTACGATTCGTTTCTGGACGAAAACAACATTCTCGCCATTGATTTTTATGTTACGGCCGGGGTGATATTCCTGATCTGGACTGGTTTTCTGGTAATGATGTTTACCAGAAAATTGAAACGCGGTCTGGGGCAGGAAATCAACCAACTGTCAGACGATCTTGCGAATGCAAAACTATCGCAAGGGCTGTTCCCTCAGCTGGAACAAGCGTGCCAGCAAGCGCATGCAATGCAACATTCGCTGGAACGTATGGGTGGTGAAGTACACCAACTGAGGAATGAAGTCGCTTCATCCCAAATACTGGGCGCCTGGAAAGTAACAGACACGATAACAGATGCTGATTCAAAAACTCCGCACCTGACTTCGCAATAAATTATTTGCGGTTATAAAACATCTCAGCAATGCGATAGGCACTTACTGACCCTGATCGACTGACTT
>NZ_CALEMX010000426.1 GCF_937910335.1 uncultured Gimesia sp.
TGATTCGAGCCTGGATCGATTCCTGGCTCAACCCAAATGGGAAATATCGGTTCAAGTTGTTTTTCGAAGTCGAACGGCGGGCCGCATTTCGGGCCTGTTGTACGGCTGGCAAAAGCAATGCGATCAAAATGGGAATAATCAGCAAACCACCTCCCGCGAAAATCGCGAGTATGACAATGAGAGCCGTATTATTTTTTTTCGGTGCAGTCGTTTGGGACTGTGATTGAGTATTTGCTTCGAATTCGTCCCAGGCTTCGGAGTCTTTTGCGGGAATCAATCCGGGAATCTGGCCAGCCTGTTGAAACTGACCCTCCTCACCTTTGCGGACCTGGTCTGTGTTCTGGATTTTGCCTTGTGTAGCGAGTTCTTTTAAACGCTCGAGAGTCAAAGGACCCGCTGTTTGAGAGCCGCGTTTTACGTACCAGTTTGCCATTCTATAAACTCCTTCAGGGGAAAATGATTCTTAATATAAGGTTACACAGAGAAATATTTACAGTACAGAGAAACATAGGAGAAGAATGTATATAATTGAAATATCTGGTTCAGGTGGAATGAGGTACGAGTCCTGCCTTGTTAGAATGAAAGCAGTTTCCCTCTGAATTGTTTACGTCATGATAAATAAGGAGCAGTATGAGTGGCGTCTGAACCTGCGATGCGTCCCTGGATTTTATCCGAAATCAATTATGCTTATGTGAAAGAGAATCCCTATCAAGTGGCTGTTTTGCCAATGGGGGCGACCGAGCCGCATAATCTGCATCTTCCCTATGGAACAGATACTTTTGAGGCAGACGCGATTGGTTCGCGCGTCTGTGAAGCCGCTCATCAACGGGGGGCGAAAGTGGTGATGCTGCCTCCCATTCCCTACGGGACGGAAACCAATCAGTCTGCATTTCCACTGTCGATGAATGTGAATCCTTCTACGCTGGGGCAGATCATCGCCGACCTCGTGGATTCATTAGCCAATCATGGTGTTCACAAACTGTTGATTTTGAACAGTCATGGCGGTAATGATTTTAAACCGTTATTGCGCGAGTTGCATGGTTCGACGCCCGTTCAAATTTTCCTCGCGGACTGGTTCCGAGGGACATCGGCTGATGTGAAATCAGATATTTTCGAGAACCCGGATGATCATGCTGGCGAAATGGAAACCTCATTGGCGCTGGCTTATTTTCCACACCTTGTTTCACGCAATGCAGAAACCGGGGTCTTGAATGCCGATGCGGGAGAGACGAATGCGACGCGGTTTTCTGCTGTGAATCAAGGCTGGGTCAGCATTACACGTCCCTGGCATTTATTGACTACCAATTCGGGTTCGGGTAATCCGCATCAGGCAACCGCTGAAAAGGGGGAGAAGTTGATGCAGATTCTGGTGGAGCGGTTATCACAATTCCTGGTCGAACTCTCAGAGGCGAAATTGGATGAACCATTTCCATTCTAGCAGAGACTCAGCCTGTTTGTGGAAGAGACTTTCAGCCGTTGTGTATTGCTTCAGTTGTCTGACGTTGGTTCTAAGTGCTTCTTTCATTTCTGCTGAGGAAAAACAATCGGAGATCCTTTTTCAGGATATTGCAGTTGCCTCTCAGCTTAAGTTTCAGCATCAGTCTCCTTTGACTTTGAAGCGTCACTTGCATCTGATGATGGGTTCGGGAGTGGGCTGGATCGATTATGATAATGATGGTTTTCCCGATTTGTATTGTGGTCAGGGGGAAGCGTGGAACACCGCTCGCGAAAAGAATCGTGCTGGCGCTGAGTTGGATTTGTCTAACCGTTTGTGTCAAAACCGGAGTCACGGTCAATTTCAGGATGTGACCGCGCTCGCAGGATTGATCTCCGTAGGTTATTCCATGGGGATTGCTGTCGGAGATTATAATCATGATGGATTTGATGATCTGTATGTCAGTCAATTCGGCAGGAACCTATTCTATTGCAACAATGGTGATGGCACATTTTCGGAGATCACACAAACAGCGCACGTTGATGATCCCGGATATGGTGCGAGTTGCACCTGGGCGGACTTGAATGGCGATGGCCTGCTGGATCTGTATGTGGCGAATTATCTGAAGATTGACCGGCAACACTATCCAATCTGTAGTCGCAAATATGATGGGAAGCATGTGTATTTCATTTGTCACCCTCGATATGTGCCCGGACAATATGATGTGATTTATCAGAATCTGGGGAACGGTTCATTCCTGGATGTCTCAAAAAAATCGGGATTACACAGTGAACCTGCCAGGCAGGGGTTGGGTGTTTTTGCCACAGATTTCGATCAAGATGGAGACATTGATATTTATGTCGCCAACGATTCTGTTGCGAATCAGTTATGGATCAATAACGGTCGAGGTGTATTTACCGATCAGGCCCTCATCGCCGGCGTGGCCTTCAATCGTTCCGGAGACCGCGAAGCAGGCATGGGTATTGCCGGGGCAGATTATAATGGTGATGGCTTGCTGGATCTGTTTGTTACAAATTATTTTGGCGAAACGAATACTCTCTATCGTAATGAAGGTTCTCTCTTTTTTCTCGACGTCACAGATGAGACAGGGTTCGCAACAGCCAGTCGAGTGCGATTGGGTTTTGGGGCTTCATTTCTGGATTGTAATAATGATGGCTGGCAAGACCTGTTTGTGACGAATGGTCATGTCCATGATCGACTTGCTCAACTGGGAAAAAATGAGCCCTATGAACAGGAACCACAGTTGTTTCTGAATCATCGTGGAGTACGGTTTAACGATATTTCAGAAAACGCGGGGACGTTTTTTCAGGATAAGCAGGTGGGAAGAGGCTCTGCTGTCGCTGATTGGAATCGGGATGGATTGGCAGATCTGGCGGTGAGCCATTTGAATGGAAAACTGGTTCTTTTAGAAAATCGTTCTAAGACATCCCATCAAAGCCTGGCATTAAAGTTAATTGGATCGACTTCCAATCGAAGTGGCATTGGTGCGAAAATCGAAGTGACCACGGGGGCAAAAAAATTGACACGGTTTTGTAGGGGGAGCAGCGGATATTTGTCGGCAGACGATCGCTGGATTTTACTTGGTTTGGGAAATCATCGGGGGCTCATCTCCATCAAAGTAACCTGGCCTCAAGGGAAAACAGAAATCTGGTCTGGATTACGACCGGGAGACCGTTATACATTAATAGAAGGAACAAGTGCTTCTCAAGATCTGCCTCAAAAACAGAAATGATTATGAATACTTCACAAGAACCAGATCATCTGCCTCAACCATTTGCAAAAGATGAAAAAGGGCCTTTCTTTTCCGGCGGGTCGATTGTGGCGATCGTTGGCTTGGGTGCATTACTCGTTTTTTATTTCTTTGACCAAAATGATTCCCTTTCGTTGAAGCATGCAAAACCGATCAAACCGAACCAGACTTCGATACGGAATCAGGAGAAAGCCAGGCAGAAAGAGTTGATTGCCTATTTACAAGAACACCCAGACGATGAATTCGCGCATTTTCAATTAGGGCAACTGATTCAAAAACGAGCACCCTTTCAGGCATTGGAAAACTTCGCACATGTGACGCCCCGCCATCCTCGCTATTTTGAAGCCGTCAAAGCCATCGCAGATATCGCACGGGAGCAGGATCTCCCGGCACGTGCAAAACCAGCCTTGCTAACGCTGGTTCGCGAATATCCGGAGGAGAGCCGCTATTTTGAAGATTTGGCGCGACTTTTATTTCAAGCAGGGGATTATGACAGATCGCTCCATTATGCCAATCGCAGTATCGAGTTGGGGGCAAATCGGACTCAGAACTATTTGTTGGTTGCAGAGATTTTGCGATACGCGGGAAGGATAAATGAAATGGCTGCTCCTCTCAAGCAGGCGCTCTATTTAGACCCGGAATCGTATCAGGCCCATTTGAATCTGGCTTATGCAACACTTTACTCTGGTGATCTGAAAACGGCACGACGGGAATCCCTGTGGTGCCTTAAACAGCGGCCTGACTCGGTCATACCTCTGCGTTATCTGGCATCGATCAATAGAAATCGAGGGGAGGTTGATGAGGCACTTTCGAATCTGGATCAGGCATTGCTCATCGATCCTCAAGATTTTGATAGTTTGCTACTCAAAGCAGACTTACTCATATTTCAAAAGCAGGGTCAACAGGCATATGATTTATTGAAGCCGCTTTATTCAAATCGAGAAACGGATCGAAGGTATATTTCCGCATTGGCGCGGGCCGCTGGCTTAATGGGGAATCGTGAAGAAGCACTCCAATTACAGAAAAAAAATCAGCAATTGATCAAAGCAGACGATTTAAGGCCTACTTCCCTCCAAAGCGAAACAGTAGAAGACAATCACTCCCGAGAGCAGTGAGCATTCTCTGAATTGAAAACGATATTCAATTTGTTCAACCGGTATTCACTTGAATTCTGCGAGGTTCCGCTTTGGGAGCTTTGGGCAGGAAAATACGCAGCACGCCATTCGCTAACTTTGCTTCAATTCTACTATGTACAATTTCTCCGCTCAGGATGAAGGAACGCAGGAAATTGCCAACTTCATATTCTTTATGCAGTGAACGCGCACCTTCCGGGATTTGCGGTTCGACTTTTCCAAGTAATGTCAGCTTATTATCTTGAACCTGTAACTCAAGCGAACCGACTGAAACTCCGGGGAGATCAGCATACAGGACTAACCCTTCATCTGTCTCGTAGATGTCGATCGGCGGAGTGAAGACATATTGTTCGGGATGCACGATTTCATGCGGTTCCTCATTGTTATGTTCTCGATTCATCCTGTTATCCTATTCCCCGGAACTGACTGGAATTTGTCGGGGCTGTTCTTCTTCTAATTTGGGGAGATGTATTTTTAAGATGCCTTCGTTAAATTCTGCCGATAGATTACTTTCTGAGATTCGGTCGGGAATACTAATTGATCTCTGCCATTCCCCAAAGGTTCGTTCCTGTCGTCGAAAGCGTTCTTCAGAGATTTGACCATCATCAATCACAGGTGGGTTCCGGTGTCCTTTGAGAGTGAGTACACAATTGGCGATGGTCAATTCCAGGTCTTGAGCCTGCATTCCCGGGAGTTCAGCGGTAATGAGGTATTCATGATCCAGTTCAAAGATGTTGACCGCGGGGTACTGACGGGGCATACGGATCCCCTGGACAGAGAATTCGACGCCCTGAATCAAGCGGTCTACTTCACGTTCCAAATCCCTGAGTGGGTTCCAGGATTGCTCCCAGCGAAAAATCGGCATTTCCCCAAATCCTCAAATTGAAAGAACTAGTATCTTGAATCATAAATAGATTAGCAAAGGGCATACCATTGAGTATGAGTTAATTGAATTCAATAAGACGCGTTGTAAAACCAATTCACAAAGTGATTTATCACGATTTTTCTGTTTCCGTTTTGAGGAAATCTAATAAAGGAATTGTCAAACTGGCATGCTCATGAGGTCATGATTCGAGGTAGGCAGCGTGTCATTCTGGCAGGCTGATTGAGAAACACGGACGGCGATGACTCTTTTTATTCCCATTGGATTGGATGAATCATCCCCGCTGCAAGAAGTGCCCCAAAAATCAATCCCGTGATAAAAATGAGACGTAATACCCAGAGAGCACGCGATGGTCCAAACCATTTCGTTAATCGTTCTCCTTTTCTCGTATTTGCCAGAAACCATTGCTCTTTGATTAATCCAAATAGCGAGAAGATCAGAACGGCGCCACCGATGAGTTCATTTTCAGAGAGATGAAACGGCATTTAAGGAGCTTCTTCTGTGAGGTCCAGGCGATTGGATGATTCGGCATTGGGGAACAGTATCCAGAACAGGACCGTTGCAAACAGCGCAATCGCTGCACTGCACAACCAGATACCAGGCCAGTCTCGCAGCAGGTTGGCAGATTCTCCTGTTAGATTCTTTTGTGTGAATTCTATAATTCCGGTTTGTGATGAAATGCTCCACTGAGTGCGTAATAAAGTTTCTTTTCCGGATGAAGTAAAATAATCACCGATTGATCCACTGATAAATCCCCCCGCAAACATCCCCAGTCCGAAAACAAACGTTCCGAAAAATGTTTGCATACTTCCACGGACATCGAGAGGCGATACTTTATCGACATAGATATAAGCTGCTGCCAGAAAGCATCCAAAACAGAGTCCATGCATTGCCTGTCCGAAGCAGGTGAGAGTTAATGCCATCGGAAAAGTAGCACTCAGTGTAGAGGCATAGGCAAAAACCAAGCTCCGCACCATATAAGAGAGCAAGCCGACAAGCATCACTGTTTTGAATCCATATTTTTTAATACCGAATCCAAGAACTGCCATGATCAGAACTTCAAAAACCTGTCCTATCGAGCTGATACGTTGTTCCCAGGCCCCTGTCACATTTCCAAATTTGAGTATCGCACTGATGAAAGGACTGTTCCATTGAAAATAAAACTTATGAACAATGGAGATGATAAATGCGACTACAACAAGAATCAGAAAATGACGATATTTGAGCATCTTCAGTACTTTTCCTGGCGCCAGATCTTTTTTATCACTTTTGACAGGAGGAGTGTGGGGGAGAGTTAAACAGTAACCCGCCATAAGCAAGCCTGCGACACCCGCCATAGCGAGAACGATACCTCGTCCGGTATTCAATTCATCGCCTTTGAGATGTGCAAGAAACAGTCCTTCCGCTAACCACGCCGGGATCACAAAACCGATCGTGCCCCATAAGCGGATCAGTGGAAACTCCTTGTCACTGTCTTTTAAATGCTGAAACGTCAATGAGTTGGTTAGCATCATTGTGGGTACATAGAGCACAGAATAAAGTACGCCGAGAATCACTACAGGCCAGAAACTCTGTTGTACAAACAAAACCAGCATGATAATTCCGCCAGAGAGGTGACAGAATGCAAGCACACGCTCTGTTGCATAATGGCGATCGACAATCTGACCAAAAACAAAAGGCGCCAGTAATGGCCCGACTGCTAATGCCGCACCAAAAACTCCCACTTGCAAAGCTGAAAATCCCAGTGCATCGATCAGGTACAGTGTGATAATTGGTAAATAACAGCCCTGCACAAAGTACTGAAGAAACATCATCAGGTAGAGACGCAACTTAAGTGGTTTCGCTGTGCTTTCCTGTACCGGATTTTCTGTTCCTGTCATCAGGTTGTGGCCCTAAAGATAGTGAAGTGGGAGAACAGTATGAGATTCTTCTGTGTGTTCAATAAACGGGTTATTTTTCGACCACCCAGATATTTTGGAATCGAACCGGATTCGAGTGATTCTGCAAAAAAAGAGGCCCGGCAATCGCTTCGTCTTGATTGGTTCCCCCGGGTGTAGGTCCATCGATTTCCCGATTATCATGCACGGTCACGCCATTATGTTTGACGGTGATTCTGGCTTTAGCAGTCTTCTTTCCATTGGAATCATATTTTGCAGACTGGAAATCAATATCATACGTCTGCCATGACAGCGGGGGCAGACACATATTCACACGGGGGGCTCCAACCTTATAAATGCCACCACATTCATTGTCTTTCCCGTCCAGGCCGAACGAATCCAGAATCTGCACTTCATAGCGCCCCAAAACATAACAGCCACTGTTGCTTCTTCCCTGACCACGCGCTTGTGGCATGAAGGGGAGCTGGAACTCAAGATGCAGATGACCGTCTTTAAAGTTCTGTTTACTGGTCACTCCTTCTTTTAAGAGCTTGTCCTTGGTAAGAGAACCATTGATAAAATTCTGGACGGTTTTTTCAGCATCATTTGAGTCAAATAAAATGGTGGCGTTTTCGGGTGCTTTCTTACCAAGTGTTGGACTTTTACGCTGAACTTTTACGAGAACGCCAACTTGATTTCCTTCCGCATCGAAAATGGTGATCTTACCCTTTTCGAGATCGCCACGACCATCCTCGGACTTAAAGCTGATGACATTGTTGGTCTTGATGCCTTCAGCACTGACTTTCTTTTCCTGATTCCAACCATCACCGGGTAAACCTTCTGGATAACCAATCGCTCTAAAAGTGCCATCGCCTAAAGCGATTACCTGGACCCCGTACTTGAGGGTGTCACTTCCTTCCCCTAAAGTTCCGGAATATTCTCCTTGAATCTGGAAGTCAGGTCCTGCCTCCTCCACATTCGTGGCAGCCCATTTCGGTGATTTTGAGTCTGCGAAACTGAACTGTGAACCCACAAAAAGAGTAAGGCATAGGGCAAATAGCGGGAATTGCTTCATGGTATTTCTCCAGGGCATCTTTTGACTGGCAAGGTTGAAGACTGATTGGGTCTCGAAGTAGATATGAGATACTAATTTAGATTCATTGTGGGATTCAGTCATCTGAGATGCAAGCACAGTGACGAAGGTTTCTGAGGGTTACGGTGTGAATGTATATGAGGTTTGGTAAAACTTGTGATGGTAGGGTGTTAATAAATCGTATAAGATGTAAAGCTGGAAAATGTGTATGAAACTTTGTATGTATGATAGTGAAGGAATCGGGTGCAGACATATCAAATGAACCAGATAAGGTGTCAGCCCATTCATCTATTGTTTTTTCAGCATTGGTTAACAGCGGAAGAGCTTTATGACATCTGACAGAAACAAAAAAATAGCAGCAGATTGCTGGCGACGTGGAAATGAAGCGCTGGCGAAAGAGAATTGGGATTATTCCATCGAGATGTTTACCACGGCAGTCAAACTGGATC
>NZ_CALEMX010000427.1 GCF_937910335.1 uncultured Gimesia sp.
TTCAAGAAAAAGGGTGGTCGTAATAACCAAGGGGTTATTACTTCACGTCATCGTGGTGGTGGGCACAAAAGAATGTATCGCCAGATTGATTTTCGGCGAGGCAAAGATGGTGTGCCTGCAAAGGTGAATGGAATTGAGTATGATCCCAACCGATCTGCACGTATTGCATTGTTGCATTATGTTGATGGGGAGAAGCGGTACATTCTTGCTCCTGAAGGTTTAGTTGCCGGCGATACGGTAGTGAGTGGGGATAAGGTTGAGCCCAATGTTGGAAACTGCATGCGGTTGTCAAACATTCCTCTTAACTCGTTAATACATAATGTGGAAATGCAACCTGGCCGTGGTGGTCAGCTTTGCCGTAGTGCGGGGACCTCTGCAGTGCTGAATGCACGTGAGGATAACTGGGCTCAGATTACTCTGCCTTCTGGTGAAGTCAGGCGTCTTCCGAGTAGCTGTCGCGCTACGATTGGTGAAATTGGAAATTCAGAACATTCAAAAGTTGTCTTAGGTAAAGCCGGGCGTAAACGATGGATGGGGCGACGTCCTCATGTTCGTGGAACCTGTATGAATCCGGTAGCTCACCCGATGGGGGGGGGCGAAGGTCGTAACTCTGGTGGACGTCATCCTTGTAGTCCCACTGGAAAGCTTGCCAAAGGGGGAAAGACCCGCAAGAGAAGAAAGGCTTCTTCGAAAGCCATTATTCGGCGTCGTAAGTCGCGTCGTTATGGTCAGTTGAAGCTCTGATTTTGTGGTTGGAAAATTTTAAACGTATTAACTATCTGTTTTGATGATAGAGGACAAGTTTTATGGGTCGCTCACTGAAAAAAGGGCCTTATGTTGATGTGAAGCTTCTTAAGAAGATTGAGAAGCTGAACGAATCGGGTAAAAAAGAATCGATTAAGACATGGGCTCGATCTTCAACAATCGCTCCGGAATTTGTAGGTCATACATTTCTGGTGCATAACGGGCGTGCTCACTTAAGTGTGTATGTAACGGAAGAAATGGTCGGTCATAAGTTGGGTGAATTTTCATTGACCCGCACCTTCCGGGGTCATACCGCCAGAAGAAAATAAACGTTTGTTTGATGTCGTTACGACCTTGACGGTCGTGGCCTAAAAGAATAATGCAATAGTGAAGTGGAGTAATTGTCATGGGGCAAGTTCGAGCAACGCATCGATTTGCACGAATTTCAGCGACTAAGGTTCGCCCATTTGCGGATCTGGTTCGAGGGATGACAACTTCTGAAGGTTTGGATTCATTGAAATACCATCCAAATCGAGGAGCGAGATTCCTTGAAAAAGTCATTAAAAGTGCTGTAGCAAATGCTGAAGACAAGGGTGCTCGTAATGTAGAAGGTTTGAAGATTACAGAGGCACGCGTTGATGGCGGGCCGATGTTCAAACGCATTCAGCCCCGTGCCAGAGGTATGGCTTATACGATTCGTCGTCGGATGTCACACATTCATATTGCAATTGAAGCACCCGAGCTTCCTTAGTAGTAAACACTTTTTTGGTTTTTAAGATCACTCATACTTAATCTGAAATACTTAAAGGATAACCTGAATCATGGGGCAAAAAGTTCGACCAACCGGATTTCGAGTCGGCGTGGTAGAAGACTGGAGAAGTCGCTGGTATGCCTCCAAGAAAGATTTTGGGGCGCTGTTACTTGAGGATCAAAAAGTACGAAAATTTATTCATACAAAATACAAATTTGCCGGCATTCCTAAAGTCGAGATCGAACGAACTCGAGACCAGGTTGTTGTGCATTTATTCACGGCTCGTCCCGGGATCATTATTGGTCGTAAAGGACAGGAAGTGGATCGGCTGAAGGCCGAGCTGGAAGATCTGACCGGACGTCGGATGGAATTAAAGATTATTGAAGTTGATAATGCTCTGCAAAGTGCAGCATTGGTAGCGGAAGATATCGCGCAACAGTTATCCAAGCGTGGTAGTTTTCGTAGAACGATTAAACGTGCCCTGGACCAGGTGATGGAAACGGGCGTTCACGGAATTAAGATCGAACTTTCCGGTCGATTGGGTGGAGCAGAAATGTCACGGCGTGAAAAAGCCAGCCGTGGTTCTATTCCACTTTCGACTTTGCAACGACACATTGACTACGGACTTCGCGAGGCACACACCACCTTCGGAGTCATCGGAGTGAAAGTTTGGATCGACCTTGGTGATTATTCAGATGAGGAGAAACGCGATGGCTCTAATGCCAAAGCGGGTCAAGCACCGCAAAAGCCAAAGAGGACGCATAAAAGGTAATGCGACACGTGGTAACACTGTTGCCTTTGGTGAATGGGGCTTACAATCTCTAGACCCTGGGCACATAACAGCACAAACCATTGAAGCCTGCCGAATTGCAGCGACACAATATATTCGAGGTGAAGGTAAACTTTATATCCGGATCTTTCCTCAGAAGTCGGTTACATCCCGACCTCTGGAAACCCGTATGGGTAAAGGAAAAGGGGAGCCGGACCACTGGGTTGCCGTCATTAAGCCTGGAACTGTGTTGTTCGAATTGGCGGGAGTTTCGCATGAAGCTGCAAAACGTTGTTTTGCACGTGTGGCACATAAGTTACCAGTGAATGTCAGGTTGGTCGAACGTCGTCCATCTCTCTGATCTGGTTGAATATCGAGTTAATAATTTTTAATCACTTTAGTTCTGTCTGCTTTGTTCAAACAGGCTAAAAACATCATTGGGTTTAACTGATGACCAAAGCGAGTGAATTACGCGAGATGAATGATGAGCAATTATCATTTGCTCTGCAGGAAACACAGAAAGAGCTGTTTCAGTTGCGGTTTCAAGCGGCAACGGAAAGGCTCGATGCACCGAGTAATATTAAGCGGTTAAGACGTGAGATTGCTCGAATTCAGACACTCCGTCGTGAACGTGAATTAAGTCAGCAAAAGAACGCTTAATATCAGGCTCGTTGAGGTAAGAAAATGCGAAAAATAATGACCGGCACTGTAGAAAGTGCCAAAATGGACAAAACATTACGAGTCGAAATTCAGCGACGTTATCGTCATCCGATGTACGGTAAGACGATTCGTGGCAGGACTGTTTGTCATGTTCATGATGAGAAAAATGAAGCAGAGGAAGGTGACACTGTCGAGATTATCGAAAGTCGTCCCCGTTCCAAAACAAAGCGTTGGGATTTGATCCGAATTGTAGAGAAGAAAAAAGACTAGAGCTTTTGAGACTGACTACGATTGGGATTCTTCAAGTTTTACAAAGATTAGGTTTACCTCATCTTTCAGGTTGATAAGGAACAGGCAAAGCCATGATTCAGATGCAAACCGATCTGGATGTATGTGATAATTCGGGTGCCAAAGTAGCGCGCTGCATTAAAGTGCTGGGCGGTACGGGGCGTCGGACTGCTGAAGTAGGCGATGTGATAGTCGTGAGTATTCAGAGGACTCTGGCGGGTAGTGGTATCAAAAAAGGTCAGGTGCTCCGAGGTGTGATTGTCCGAACGAAATATCCTTTACGCCGCGATGATGGTAGCTATGTGAGATTTGACAGTAATGCGATGGTGTTGCTGGATCCTGAGGGGAATCCTCGAGGAACGCGAATTTTTGGCGCAGTGGCTCGTGAGCTTCGAGAACGCAAGTATATGAAAATTATTAGTTTGGCAAACGAGGTAGTCTGACAATGAAGATACGACGTGGCGATTCAGTAATCGTAACTACCGGAGCAGACGCAGGAGAAACACCTCGACGTGTGTTAAAGGTGATGAGTGGTACTAATAAAATCACGGTTGAAGGTGTCAATCGTGTATTTAAGCATGTGAAGCGCGGGCATCCCAAGAGTCCTCAAGGGGGACGACTGGAAGTAGAAATGCCCATTGATGCTTCTAATGTTCAATTTTACTGTGAAGCGTGTAGTTCAAAAACGCGGATCGGTTATCGCTATCTAGATGATGGAAGCAAAGAACGCTTCTGTAAATCTTGTAGTGCTTCCGTCGGGGCGATTAGTCCTGCCAATGCAAAGTATCAGAAACAATAATCAGATTTTGTAGTATTCAGTAAGGAAGGTTGTTCCGAAGTTCGGCCAATCTGAAACAAGCCAATGGCAATACCAACATTATTAAAACAATACCGTGAAGAAATTGTTCCTGTCCTGAAAGAAAAATTAGGACGCGCCAATGTGCATTCGCTACCACAAATTGAAAAAGTGGTAGTCAATATGGGGATTGGAGCGGCTGCTCAGGATCGGAAACGACTTTCAGAAGCCGCTGACCATCTGACATTGTTGGCCGGTCAGAAATCTCAGATCACTCGTGCACGTAAATCCGTTGCTGGTTTTAAGTTGCGTGAAGGTCAGGAGATCGGTTGCCGCGTGACTCTCAGAGGTACGCGGATGTATGAGTTCCTGGAACGATTGCTTTCTCTGGCGTTACCTCGTGTGCGTGACTTTCGTGGTGTGAATCCGAAAGCCTTCGATGGTGCGGGAAATTACAGCCTGGGTTTAAATGAACAATCGGTCTTCCTGGAAATTGATCCCGATAGCGTGCATTATACACAGGGTATGAACATTACCATCGTGACGAGTGCTCCCAACAATGAAGAAGGATTTCTGTTGTTGCAAGAGTTCGGCATGCCGTTTCGCAAGTAAACCATATTGAGTTGTTTATAAACAATTAAAATACCAACCATAAAGTAGATTGTCGGAGAATTACAGTGAGGGTAGCCAGCTAATGATGACAGACCCTATTGCAGATATGCTGACGCGAATTCGTAATGCACTGCAGATCGAACGGCCTTTTGTAGATATTCCTGCTTCCAAAATTAAGGAATCCATTGCGGGTGCTTTACAGCGTGAAGGATTTATCTGGGATTTTGAGATTGTAGAAAACAGTCCTCAAAATATCCTGCGGGTGAATTTGAAGTATGGTCCTAATGGCGAACGTGTGATCCAGAAGATCATTCGTGAAAGTAAGCCAGGTCGTCGTACTTATCAAGATGTTCGATCAATGCCCGAAGTACTGCAGGGTTTGGGAATCAGTATTCTCTCAACCAGCAAGGGTGTGCTCAGTAATCGTGAAGCAAAAAAAGAGGGTGTTGGCGGCGAGTTGCTTTGTACGATCTGGTAATATTAAAGTATACACAGGCTGTCTAATTTCGGTTGGCGGCGTTTTATTTAAGTGGAATTTGAACTTATGTCTCGAATCGGTAAAAAACCAGTTCCCGTTCCCAGCGGAGTGGAAATCAAACTGGATGGCACCACGTTTTCTGTTAAAGGAAAACATGGAGAGTTATCCTTTGCGCCCCACCCCTCAATGAAAGTGGAAATTGATTCGGAAACGAATGTGATCACAGTAGTTCGTCCTAATGACGATCGTCAAAGCCGCGCGTTGCATGGTTTGACTCGCGCATTGATTGCCAATATGGTCCAGGGCGTTGTGACTCCATTCGAGAAAAAACTGGAAATTCAAGGCGTAGGTTATCAGGCAACATTGAATGGTCAAAAGTTGAGTCTGCAGGTTGGGTTTGCAAATACAATCGTTCTGGATGTTCCAGCGGGTGTGACTTGCGTCCTTCCCAGTAGTACCAACATTATTTTGACCGGGGCAGACAAGCAGGCCGTTGGTCAGTTTGCTGCTGTGATTCGTGGCGTGCGTCCTCCGGAGCCTTACAAAGGTAAGGGGATTCGTTACGAAGGTGAATATGTACGGCGTAAAGCTGGAAAGGCCTTTGCCAGCTAATCGTTTTCAACTGCTTATTTCAAGTGGTTTGTTGATGGTCTGGTTGTCAGGTTGAACTGTTTTTGAAAAGATGACGGTAAAATGAAATTAGAAAAAACTCTGAAAAAACAGAAACAACGACGTGAGTTCCGTATCCGTAAGGCGGTACGCAATGCGGGTCGTTATCGTTTGTCTGTTTATCGAAGTAACAATCATATTTATGCCCAGCTCATTGATGACACAGCAGGTGTGACATTGGTTTCCGCGAGCACGCAAGACAAAAGCATTGCCAGTGAAATCAAAAATGGTGGCAACATCGCTGCCGCCGAGAAGGTTGGGAAATTGATTGGTGAACGGGCCGTCGAAAAGGGAATTAAAGAAGTCGCCTTTGATCGTGGTTCGTTTCGCTATCATGGACGCGTCGCTGCTTTGGCTGATTCAGCCCGGCAGGCCGGTTTAGATTTTTAATAGAGATATCACTCAATACGGGTTGGAGAAGATACCGTGTCAAAAGATGGTAATAAGCAAACGCCAGAAACAGTCATTCAAATCCGCCGCTGTGCCTGCGTGGTCAAAGGGGGCCGTCGGTTCAGTTTTACGGCCCTGGTTGTCGTCGGAGACAAAAACGGTCGTGTTGGCTGGGGATATGGTAAAGCCATCGAAGTGCCTTTGGCAGTAGATAAAGCTGTTAAGCAGGCAAATCGCAGTATGATTCAGGTTCACGTATCGGAAAAAACAGTACCGCACGAAGTCGTGGGACGATTTGGTTCTGCAAGAGTTTTATTATTACCCGCTCGTCCTGGTACAGGTATTATTGCGGGAGCTGGTGTTCGAGCTGTTGTAGAAGCAGTAGGAATTACCGACATTTATACGAAGAGTCGCGGTTCCAATAATCCGATCAATGTTGTGAAGGCCACTCTTGATGGACTCTCAAAATTGCGAACCCGGGAAGATGTTGCTCGTTTGAGAGGAGTGGAAGTCTAATGATTATTGATGATGTACATCGCGGTATTAAAAAACATAAAAAGCGCAAACGCGTTGGTCGTGGTCCGGGTTCGGGTCATGGCAAGACTTCTTCTCGAGGTCATAACGGTTATGGAAGTCGCTCGGGTTCTTCTCGGCGTGTCAGCTTTGAAGGGGGTCAAACTCCTCTGGCGTTACGCGTTGCCAAACGCGGATTTAACAATAAACAATTTGCCACGAAAGTAGCTGTCGTGAATGTCGCTGCTTTAGAGTTGGCTTTCGAAAATGGCGCCGAAATTACCCCGGAAATACTGGCTGAAAAAGGTCTGGCTAAAGGTAATTTCGATCAGGTTAAAATTTTAGGTAACGGCGATCTCAGTAAAAAGTTAACTGTGACCGCTCATTTATTTTCCCAGTCAGCTGAAACGAAGATTGAAGCTGCCGGGGGTACTGTTAGTCGAATTCTGTCATAAGCAATTATTCAAAGGACTTGATTTCAGCGGCAAGCTGTGAGATTCTTATATTCTCAATCAGATGAAGATTGATCTGATAACAATTACATTGAAGCTTCTGCTGAGTTATGACACAAAGGACCGCTACTTATGCTCGGTAAATTATTAGTTCTCTTCAAAATCCCCGAGCTGCGCAACAAGATCCTACTGACTTTGGGTCTGTTAGCCATTTATCGAATGGGTTTCTGGATTGCTCTGCCTTTTGTCAATCAGGAATTGTTAACAGAAACACTCAAAGACTTATCAACTCAATCAGGCGGTCTGGGACAGGTCATGCAGGTGATCTCGTTGTTTTCTGCCTCGAATATTGGCCAGAGCACGATTTTTGGTCTGGGCATTATGCCTTATATCTCCGCTTCGATTATCTTTCAGCTGATGGGGACGGTTTATCCACCTCTGGAACGCCTTCAAAAAGAGGGTGAAGCGGGCCGAAAGAAAATCAATGAATATACACGTTACGCGACGGTTGTAATCTGTCTGGCACAGAGCTTTTTCTGGATTCGGACTCTCTCCGGTGGTTTCGGTTCGGGAACAAGTTTAATCTTACCTGGATATGAGGGTCTATATTATCAGATAGTCGCGACGATCACGATGACGGCAGGGACCGTTTTCCTGATGTGGATTGGTGAGCAAATTGATGCCTATGGAATTGGTAACGGGATCAGTTTATTAATTATGGCTGGTATTCTGGCTAGAATGCCTCAGGCAGGCTGGAGTTTAATTGAGCCCGCCTTTGAAAAAGGGATTGCATTAGGAACTGATACTGGTATTGACCGGTTGATGATATTGGCACTGGTGTTTGTATTCGTGGTGGTCTGGGTGATTGCGATTACTCAGGGACAGAGACGGATTCCCATTCAGAGTGCGAAACATGTACGGGGCCGAAAGGTTTCTGGCGGACAGCGTCAGTCACTTCCTCTACGAGTCAATCAGGCGGGTGTGATGCCAATCATCTTTGCTTCCAGCCTGTTGATGTTCCCCTATTTTGTATTTCACTGGTTAAGTCAGGTTTGGACCAGTTCTACGTTTCTATCGATGCTGGATGAAGCGTTCCAGCCGATGAGTCGTGGTTTTGTGTACACAATGTCATATGTGGTATTGATTTACTTCTTCTGTTATTTCTGGACGGCGATTACATTTAACCCGAAAGATATGGCTGAAAATTTGAAAGATTACGGTTCTTTTATCCCCGGTTATCGACCCGGGGCGAGAACGGCCGCTTATCTGGAACAGGTGATGGTACGGATTACCTATGTGGGAGCCGCGTTCCTGTCACTTGTGGCGATTATTCCGACCCTGGTTTCGACCTGGTTGGGCGTCGATTTCCTGGTGGCGAGTTTTTACGGTGGAACCGGTTTACTAATTGTGGTTTCTGTGGTGCTGGATCTGGTCAATAAAATAGACAGTCATCTGGTCATGCGGAACTACTCAGGACTACTTGAGAGTGATCTGTAAAGAATAAATGGGCAAGTCGCTGCGAATATCACCAAAAAGGGGGTGTTTCGCTTGTCGATTTGCGTTTGTGCAGTTTATAATTTCCTGAATCACTCCATTCCATGACGTGTATACGTATGTTGCATATCTGGTGTGAGCTCAAATTACGAGCGCAATCAATTAAATTTACACGGGTTACAACGCGGCACCTTAAAGTGTCTCTCGTTGTTTACTCGAAAATCATGAACCAAAGTTATAGAGAAGTCGTAGTACGATGAAAGTCCGAGCTAGTGTCAAGCGGATTTGTGAAAACTGTAAAGTCATTCGGCGTAAAGGGCGCGTTTATGTGATTTGCTCTTCGAATCCACGCCATAAGCAGCGACAAGGTTAGTCGTTTCTTATTTATGTACTTTTTGATTTTATGTTTTCAGTTTTTACATCCAGCGGAGTGAAATAAAATGCCTCGTATTCTCGGTGTTGATATTCCAAACGAAAAACCTGTCTATGTTTCGTTGACCTATATGTATGGGATCGGAACGAAGACGGCTCTTGATATTTGCCATAAATTGAGTATCAAACCTCAGTTAAAAGCTAAAGATCTGACTGATGATGAATTGAGTCGGATTGTGAATATGTTAGATACTGATTATTCCGTGGAAGGTCAGTTGCGTCGTGCTACGCAGCAGGATATTGCCCGCCTGCGTGAAATTCAGTCTTACCGTGGCATACGACATCGTCGCGGTCTTCCCGTTCGTGGTCAGAATACCCAAACGAATGCCCGTACTCGCAAGGGTGGTAAGAAAACCGTTGCCGGTAAGAAGGGTGTTAAAGACGCTCGTAACTAAATGATGGGAACCCAGGTTTCTGTTCATCGTCTGATACAAAAAAATTAAATAAAATTGGTCGCTTCGAGTTTAAGCGACAGTAGTTATAAAAAATTCCAAAATCAGTTTCCGTTTCTGAATCGAATTCGACAGAAACCTCAGGAGTGACAGAGTGGCTAAAGTCAAACGAAAAAAAGTGAAGCGTCATATTACCAAGGCGGTTGCTTACATTAAGGCAACGTTTAACAACACCACCGTTACCATCACAGATTTGAATGGTGACGTCCTCTGTTGGGCAACCGCGGGTACTTCCGGTTTCAAAGGAAGTCGTAAGAGCACACCTTTTGCTGCACAGCGTGCTGCAGAAACCTGTGCAGAAAAAGCTGCCAAGTTTGGTGTGAAAGAGATGGAAATTCGTGTCAAGGGTCCTGGTTCGGGGCGTGAGAGTGCAATCACTGGTTTGCAGACTGCCGGAATTACAATCAGGGCGATCGAAGATATTACCCCATTGCCTCATAATGGCTGTCGACCACCTAAAAAACGAAGAGTCTGAATCGCCTGCCTTCGAGTAGCGATGTGACACATTTTTTGTGTATGCAGAAAATGTGAGATTAAAAAATAACAAGAAGTATGATTTTAAGATCATAATTCAATTGGCTGTGTTCTTTGGAGATAATTTCAATGCGAATCCGTTGGCGAGGACTGGAATTACCAAGCCGTGTCATCCCTGATCGGGACTCAATGACATCTACATATGGTATGTTTGTAGCCGAACCATTTGAACGTGGGTTCGGTGCGACCATTGCCAACAGTTTACGTCGTATTCTGCTTTCCAGTCTGGAAGGTAGTTCGGTGACACGTGTCAAAATTCAAGGCATCCAGCACGAATTCACAACGATTCCCGGCGTGGTGGAAGACATCACCGAGATTTGTTTGAATTTGAAGTCGTTGATTGTCAAAAATTCCAGCTCCACTTCCAAAACGCTGCGGATTGAAAGACATGAACGCGGAGTCGTAACTGGCGCCGATGTGATAACTGACGATCAGGTAGACGTGATCAATAAAGATCTGGTGATTGCCACCATGACGGATGATGTTCCTCTCAATATGGAAATTACCGTTGAAAATGGTCGTGGCTATTCGCCTGCTGCCGAGCATGCAGAACATGATATGGAAGTCGGCGTGATTCCCCTGGATGCGACCTACTCTCCTGTGGTACGCGTCCGTTACAAAATCGAAGACACACGTGTTGGACAGCGTACAAACTACGACAAGCTGAATCTGGAGATTTGGACAAACGGAACCGTCAAACCCGATATGGCTTTGGTGGAAGCTTCCAAGATTTTGCGGAAGCACCTCAATCCCTTTATCACTTATCGGGAACCAGGTCCGGAAATGCCACCCGAGGGTGGTCTCAAAGGCATGCTGGATACGACCGGATATGCTCCGATTGATCTTGAGCTGGAAGAAAAACTGAACCAGAGTCTGGCTGAGTTGAATCTTTCCGTACGTGCTACCAACTGTCTCGAATCTGAGGGAATTAACACCGTACGTGATCTGGTTGGTAAGTCAGAAGATCATCTGCTACATGTACGAAACTTTGGAGAAACTACTTTAGTTGAGGTTCGTGAACGACTGAGTCAAATTGGTCTGCGTCTAGGTATGAAGATTCCCAGTTCCTCAACACAAACACGATAATCTTGATTGATTCGCGTTTGGTCAGATAATAATCAACGAGTCATTTACTCTTAGCAATCAGAAGAATTCAGAGTTCAGTCATGCGACATAGAATGAGAGGCCGAAAATTAGGCCGCAATTCATCACACCGTAAGGCCATGTTCAAAAATATGGCAGTGAGTCTCATTAAGACGGTCAGAATTGATGAGGAAGCAGAGAATGCTCCTAAGGTTTCAGGTCGTATCACCACGACCGTTCAAAAAGCCAAGGAACTTCGTCCGATTATCGAAAAGCTGATCACATTGGCTAAGAAAGCCAAGCCACATTCAGAGAATGCTGTCCAGTACGCCACCTCTGCTGAGAAAAACTCAAGCGAGTGGAAGACCTGGCGTGAGTCTGAACAATGGAATCAATGGAATCAGGCATTGGCCCCTGCTTTGAGTTATCGACGGCGGGCGTTTGCTGAGCTTCGCGACAATGAAGCAGTCGACATTCTTTTTGATGAACTAGCCGAGCGATTCGAAGAACGCACCGGTGGATACACTCGCATTGTCCGATTGGCGACCGTTCGTCTGGGAGATGCCGGCGTACAGGCTATTATTGAGTTTGTTGGCGAACGTGACCGCGTGAAGCCGAAAAAACGCAGTGCAAGCCTGGATTCTGACACCAGTACTGAGGAATCAGAGGCAGCAACAGCAGAAGAAGCTGCAACCGAGGAAGTCGCTGAAGAAACAGCAGAAGCGACCGAATCAGAAGAATCTGAGGAAACAAAAGAGGGTTAAACGGCCGGTTTTGATTTTCGGGCTTTCCTGAAAACCGTGTTCCCGCTAATATTAATAAGCTAAGAGCATTTCAAAAGAATGAAAATGCTCTTAGCTTTTTTTACGTCTATTAGAGAAGCCTCAAATCGAAGGGCCACAAGCTCAATTGGAACAAAGCGATGTTACTTTCTGAGATGAGCTTGTGTTGTTGTAAAGTTGTAGCGGAAAGGATTCTGGCTCAGCATGTCAACGAATCAACCATTTAATTTCAGTCACGCCATGTATCATCTTTGCCGTGACATTTCACAACGGCTCCCGGAATTCCAGCACGTCGATATGGATCGTATCGCGGTGGCCTTCGCTCAAGCGCGTCGCAATGTGCCATACGGCATGCAGGCAAAATTAACACCTTTGCGATTTGAAAACGGAGCGACACATACAACCCGCTATGGTCGCAAATGGACGGCCCAGCGAATATATCAGGATCAAGAGGAGATGTTGTATATCCTGACGTTTTATCTACCGCGTTTTTTGAATCATTCTCTGCAGGAGAAGCTGATTACTGTCGTGCACGAACTGTATCATATCAGTCCTGCCTTTGATGGAGATATCCGTCGTCTGGAAGGGCACTATCATGTGCATTCCCATAGCCAGAAAGAGTATGATGCGCAGATGGCCGTGTTTGTGAATCGTTATCTGAAGATGAATCCTCCCGCGGGACTCTATTCATTTTTGAAGTGTCGGTTTTCCACACTGAAAAAAAAGCACGGCGGCGTTGTTGGCCTACAGGTGCCGATTCCCAAATTGATTCCCATTGATGAGTCACAGATCGCTTGAGTCTTGTTCTGCCACGGGTGTTTTGGATTTAAAATCAGCCAGAATATTGTCGTGTCTCTGAATGTTTTTCATAGGGTCATTCTCTGGCTATAGATGCCATTCTCAATTTTCAGTTTTAAGCAGTTTACTGCCAATGGCTCTATTCGTTCCTCTTTCTGGTAACGAAAAACTGATAACCATACGAATGCCCAAACCGCCGCCGACATTCAATTTCATTTTCCGTCATGGAGATGATCGCGAGGGATTCTTCATCTCCTGCGTACTTCTGTTTAAGTATGGGGAGTTTGTCCGCTAGTGGAGTGTAATAGTCTTCCCACCAGGCGGCATCGGGTAGTGTAAAGTCACTGACGTTCTCGTAGCCATTACTCTCAATCATATTTTTGATGGAGTTGATGTTAGTCATAGCCGGGTATTCATTACCAAAGAATTCCGCGACATCTGTTGCAGGATGCTCTTCTAGCCAGACCAGTTCAGTAAAAGCAAGGTAGCCTCGGTCACGCAGTAAGGGCCGCCAGGTCTTGAGGGCATTGGGCACTCCCATGATATAGGCGGCACCTTCACACCAGATGAGATCGAAGCTGGCATCTGCAAAACAGAGATCATTCATGTCGGCATTGATGATCTTCACTTGGCCCGTAAGATCTGATTCGGTAACCCATTGATGCAAAATATTCAGATACTCCTCGCAATTGTCAACGGCAGTCAAGTTTCCCTGAGATGCCTTTGCCAGTGCGAGTGTCTGCATGCCGGGACCGCAGCCTATGTCGAGGATCACAGGATTATCAGGCAGGCCGGAGCAGAGGGAAAGTGTCTCGAGGGTGCATTCGTTATTTCCGGGGCCTTGTCGTGGTAATCCACGTTGCACATCGAGAAAGACTTCAAAGAGTCTCGGGTTCACTTCATCCATTGCGATTCCTCAAAACTGAATGACTGAAAGAGCGGATAAGCCAGTCCAGGCGCAATCTGATTCTCTCGATGTCAAACTGACACATAGTATACCAGAAAGGTTCAGGTTTTTAAGTCGCAAGTAACAGGAGGAACCGTGGGGCTGAGATCGAAACCGATTGGTTGCAACGGTAATCAGAAAACAATGGCGGTTTGTGCTGAAGCGATCAGGATCTATTTTATATTCCAGCGCATGCGAAAACCGATGATTCTTTCACCCGGTAAGAATCATCGGCTTTGCGGTGGGTAGGTTGTTATCTTGTTTTCAGAGAACTTTGTTCTTCTGAAATTCAGTCAGACTGAGGTCCCGCACATCGGATCAAGTGATCGTGGTCAATGTAAACCACTTCTTTTGTTTGATCACTGTTGGAGAAGGGGACGGGCCAGTCAGATCGAATTGTTTTGTCATAGTAGACTGTGCACTTATAGTGACAGTGATGTTGACGAGCTGGTCCGACCATCGGATAGAAGCGACATTCGCTGATCCGGTCAACAATGGGTTCGACAACCATGCGAACGTTGTTGCGAGATGTCTCTGCCAGGAACCAGACACCGCCACCTGTTTTGTCAGGTAAGGCGCGAATGACTTCATCCGGGCTGGGTGGATCGAGGCAAAACAAGGGAGCATGTTCGCCTTCGACCGGATCCAGAATTTGGACCTTGGTGTAGCGTTCTTCTTCCCAGTATGTGTCCTCAATCAGTTGTGACCAGTAAGCTGTGACTGGAATCAAAGGTGTGGTACGCCAGAAGACTGAGCCGGCATATGTCACTTCGATTGCGCCTTTGAGCAGCGTACAGCCACTGCAATTGAGTGTTACTAAGCAGGCACAGCCCAAAAGCAAAGCACGGCTGAATTGCTTCCCGTTTTTGAACATCCTTCTTCCTCCGGGTGATTTTAACGAAGTCATCAAAAGGGGAGAACTTCGTTTTCAGTGTTAGAGAGCATTATGCTCTGGTAAGGAGATGTCATGTTCTGTCATTCGGCTTCCTGCCAGTTACAGTAAGAACATGATCCCATATTCTTCTTATCGGTCAGTTCGTTCGGTAATCTTGTGGGAATTTGACGATTTTAACGATTTAAAGGATAAACCAGTTAGAGTGT
>NZ_CALEMX010000428.1 GCF_937910335.1 uncultured Gimesia sp.
ACAGAAAACCAATTACTGTGAACCAATTACTGTGACAGGGAAAAACAATACAAAGATGACGATTGATTCTTGTCTGTGGTTCGCAAAAACAGGTCGGTTTCTTAGTAAAATTTTGACGTTTTGTTTCAAAGAAGCTTACAAATCATATTAGTAATTTGTGTTGTGCCTTCGAGAATGACAGGTAACTGGCTGACAGCGATCACGTGACCTGATACAATTCTAAGCATTGTTTATCAAATTCTCACCAAAGTCTCCCACCTCTGAATACAACAGGATTTGTGATGACTCAGAAACGACACCGTCTTAATGTAATCGCGTTGACTTTCATTGGATTGTTTCTTCAGATTGGTAGCTCACAGGGTGCAAATCCTGTTATCAATAAACGCAAGGTCATTGGAGCCAGCCCTGCAGACCAGCAACTGAGTGACTATTTTCGTTATCACGCCGAGAAATTGGCCAAACGTAGTTTGAAGAATATTAAAGATCTGGAAACCTGGGAAAAGAAACGGAGCGTCTATCGAACACAGCTATTTGAAATGCTCGGACTCTCACCTTTGCCAGCGAAAACTGATCTGAAAACTAAAATTACTCACAGTACTACTAGTGCTGGTTTTATTGTGGAAAATATTACATTCCAGTCTCGTCCCGGATTACATGTTACAGGAAACCTGTACCGTCCGATCAAACAGGAAGGCAAAATCCCTGCAATACTCTATGTCTGCGGACATGGGAATGTTAAAAAAAACGGGATCAGTTACGGCAGCAAAGCACATTACCAACATCATGGTGCCTGGTTTGCCAGAAATGGTTATGTCTGCCTGACGATCGACACATTGCAACTGGGTGAAATCGAAGGACTGCATCATGGAACTTATCGGGAAGGGATGTGGTGGTGGCTTTCCCGCGGTTATACACCGGCTGGTGTAGAAGCCTGGAATTGTATTCGCGCTCTGGATTATCTGCAGTCGCGACCGGAAGTGGATGGCGAAAAGCTGGGTGTCACAGGCCGCTCGGGCGGGGGTGCCTATAGCTGGTGGATCTCCGCCATTGATGAACGAATTAAGGCATCTGTCCCGGTCGCGGGAATCACAAATCTCAAGAATTATGTGATCGATGGAGCCGTCGAAGGGCATTGTGACTGTATGTTTATGGTCAACACTTATCAGTGGGACTATGCCCAAGTCGCGGCGCTGGTGGCACCGCGTCCTTTATTGATTTCCAATACCGATAAAGACAGTATCTTTCCACTTGATGGAGTGGTTGACGTTTACCGAAAAACTATGCAGATTTACGAATTGTATGGTGTCCCCCAAAATTTGGGTCTACAGATTACAGAGGGGCCACACAAAGATACTCAGGAATTGCGAATTCATGCTTTCCATTGGTTTAACCATTTCCTGAAAGGCGATGACTCTTTGATTGAAATGGCAGCGACGAAATTCCATACGCCGGAAGAACTCAAGGTATTTAAAACACTACCTAAAGACCAGAAAAATACGAAAATACACGAATCATTTGTCAAACAGACCAAAGCAACGATTCCGCAAGACACTCAGCAATGGGAACAACAATCTGCAGAATGGAAAAAGCTGCTGCTCACCAAATCCTTCCGCGCCTGGCCAAAGAAAAATGATACTACAACCAAAACGAAAGTCGCAACCGCGACCAAAGACGGGCTCACGCTGAAAACGGTTACCTTTGACAGCCAGACACACGTTCCTCTCAAATTGTTCATTATCGTTCCCGAAAAGAGTCCCGAAAAAGGGATCGGGCAAGCGACATTGAATGTCTTGAATCAAGAGGAATGGGAAGCCTTTACTCAAGTGCTTGCTCCTGTATTTCCAGATTCGTTTTCGCAAAACTCGAAATCTAAGATTTCACCCGATCTTTACCAGAAACTGCGACAACAGGTCGTAGACCAGAAGACGGCTGTTGCCTATTTTGCACCAAGGGGAATTGGCTTGAGCAGTTGGAATCCTGAAAAACGGAAGCAGATTCAGATCAAACGTCGGTTTTACCTGTTAGGACAATCTCTGGAAGGAATGCAGAGTTGGGATGTTCGGCGTGCAATTCAGGAATTGAAGAGACAACCGGACTTCGCGAAATCCGAATTGAGGCTGGTGGGAACGGGAAATACTGCTGCACTTTGTCTGTATGCTTCTCTCTTTGAAAAAGGAATTAACGAACTGGATCTGACCGGCATGCCTGCATCGCATCAGAATGGCCCCGCACTGCTGAATGTACTGCGATTTCTGGATGTGCCTCAAGCGCTCGCGATGGCCGCCAGTCGCACTCGGGTGAAACTCAGTAAAGTAAATGCAGAGGACTGGATGTATCCTGCCAAAGTCAGCCAACAACTGGGATGGGATGCAAAACAACTTCAGATTCAGGAAAATTAGAGCGAAACGGAAATCAAATAGCATCCAAAGACGCTCCAGTGTTTTTTCTGTACCGGAGTTCCGCTATAATCAGTTTCAGGTTGCTCGTTTTGTATATTGACTGCTGCGAGTCTACCTTGATAATCAATCTTTACGTATCTTAATTTACAAGGTAAACCGACGTGAATCGTCCTCCCCATAGTTCTACTCCGATGCCTGACCCCACCACCAGGATGACTGAAGGCTGGCATTGCCTGCATTTGTACTACCGCGTTGATCAGGGTGTTTTGAACCAGATCGATCAGAAGACTCGTGCAGCAGGACGCGAAACGCTTGCAACCCTGCTCAATCCTGATCGTGAAGACGCTCCTGTTCGGATTCAGTCTTCTATCGTTTCCGGGCATAAAGCCGATTTGCAGGTGCTTGTGATGGACCCTGATCCTATCAAACTCGACAGTATTCAACAGGCGATTCGTGCTTGCGAACTGGGACCGGCATTGATTCCCACTTATTCGTTTGTTTCCATCACGGAAATTTCGGAGTACGTTCCCACGCTGGAACAATATACGGCAAAGTTGAAGCAGGAGGGAACTGACCCGGAAAGCCCGGCATTTCAAGCCAAACTTAAAGCATATGAAAGCCGTCTACCCGCGATGAATCAACAGCGGATCTATCCGGAGTTTCCAGATTTCCCTGTTTGTACTTTTTACCCGATGAATAAATCGCGCGTGCCCGGTGCCAACTGGTACATGGAACAGTTCAGCAACCGTTACAGTATGATGGCGGAACATGGCCTGAGCGGAATGAAATTCGCCGGTCGCGTCGTGCAAGTCATCACTGCATCTACGGGCTTTGACGACTGGGAATGGGGCGTTACACTCTGGGGTCGCGCTCCGGAGCCGATTAAGGAAATCGTCTACACAATGCGATTTGATAAAGCATCGGCCAAGTATGCGGAATTCGGACCGTTTTATTTAAGCTATATCATGACCCCGGAAGCAGCAATCGCCCATCTCAAACTCTGAAAGCTCGAGACGGGCGATTTATGCATATTCCATTTATTAAAAATGCGGTCGCTTATTTGCGAAAACGATAATTCTTGTTCGATTTACTGAACTCTGATGTGGCCAGTTCAGATTGCATATTGATATCAGTAAAAGAATAAGATTCAATTAGAGTCTTTTCATCCAACTCTTCCGGAGAAGCACTGGCCATACCATCTTCAGGCCAGCCAAATCCCCGCACAAATATTGGCAGGCAAGTTTTTTGATCAATATAGATAACTGATTTACGATAGATGTCAGATTCTTTGGCATTGGCAAAGTGAGCAATGAAGCAATAACATTCTTTTCCATCAAATTTCTGATTTGGCAGCATCACACATTCGGTATTGAGATTTAAATCAAGGTCTTTTTTGCGATATCCAATGATCTCTTCCGCAAGAGCCATAATTCCAGCCTTCGTGATCGGATAGCGTGATTCCTGCATTGCTAAAGAACCCGTAGGATCAAGTTTCAATGTAGGGACAAGTCGCCCTTTCAGGCCTCCCATCTTCACTAGCATCTTATTCTCATTCTGGCCATTCACATAAAGAAGCTCCTGTCCCTTATCTCCTACAACCCATTTCATGTAAACACTGAAAGGCTTATGGCGGCATTTCAGATTGATCACCTGATTCTCTGATAATGCGCCTCCAACAAATTCCTGCTTGGAAAATGTTGTTGTGTAATCCGGAACGGTTTCGAGATAGCGACACCCTTTTTCCAGGAGTAACATATTCATCAACAATGCCATGCGACCGGTTAAAGTACCATTTTGCTGAGGTGCCTGCTTGGTGCTGCCATCCCGTTTCATTGTCTGTTGCGGCTCAGACAGGTTGGTCGGTTTATAGGCGATGACTGGTATCGGGACAGGCTTCATTGCCATGATCGCCATATCACTCGGATCAGCATCGGCCGGAGAAGGGTCAAAGCTAAAATAAAGGATTCCGATCGCTGCCGAAAAGATGGCGGATGCCAACATATTCGAAAAATGGTGTTGTGATCTGATTTTTAGCATGCGCATCATGCGGTACCGTTCCTTTTCGCTAAGAAAATGCAAGGCACCGTCTTGTCTGAACTGAATCTCGAGAACGTGATCCATTCATCCGTGATAAGACGTAAACCGGGCTTGCCCGTCGTGGTGATATGATTTGGCCAGCACATCAAAATCCATTTGTGTGCCTGGCGAATATTTATTTTCATGTAATCTCTTTGCCTTCAGTAATCTGGAAAAACATAATCATGACTGGTCAGTTCTCAAAAACTTCAGAACGTGCAGATCATAATTGTGACTGACTTTTTCAGATTTACTCAAAACATGGCACTGATCAACCTCACTGTTGAACAGGTGCCTTCATAAATTCAGGACAGCTATGACTAAAAATTCGTCATTTACTGCTGTTTAGTATTAGCGAAACTGATGCCAGCTGAGAATCAGAACCGTTCCCAGATCGATTCGGGTTCAGATTAGATTAAACCCACAATCTCATCCCAAATTACCAGAATTTACTTCACCCATTTCTGACTGTACTTTCTTAAACTGAACTCATCCAAAATCAGAAAATACCGTCCTGCATTTTATTTTTATAAAACATTGTTCTATAATCACTTAAGGATACGATGCTCTCTTAACTTTCGTGAGAGACCGGTTCTGAATGGTTTCACTCTGAATGAAATCATTAATCTCCATCAGGAAAGGCTTAGCAAATGACTTTCAATCGACGCACATTTATACAATCTTCGAGTGCTGCCCTGTTCTCAGGTGTTTTAACGAGTTTCACCTCCGCTTCACTGTCAAAACCCAGGCCAAGATTGATGAAACTGGACCTCTCCTGCGGTCGCATCGGCGTGAAAGCCAATCAAAAACAGGCCATCGATTATGCGTCCCGGTTCGGTTTTGAAGCAGTTGTGCCCGATGCAGGCTATCTGGGAAAACTCACTGAACGTCAATTAGCAGACTTAAAATCAGAGATGCAAAGTAAGAATCTGGTATTCAGTGCTGCGGGTATGCCTGTTGACTTTCGCAAAGACGAAGCCACATTCAAGAAAGGAATTGCTGCGCTACCGGCTTCTTCAGCCGCCTTACAACGAGCGGGAGTCACACGAACGGGAACCTGGTTGATGCCTACTCATAACGAATTGACCTATAACGCTAACTTCAAACAGCATGCACGTCGCCTCAAACAAATCTCACAAATTCTGGCAGATCACGGGTTAAGATTCGGATTAGAATATGTTGGACCGAAAACTCTCTGGTCGAGCAAAAAATATCCTTACATTCATTCGATGCCTGAAACGAAGGAACTGATTGCTGAAATTGATGTAAAAGGTGTGGGGTTGGTCATGGACAGCTGGCACTGGTACACCGCACATGAAACTAAAGAAGATTTGCTTACATTAACTAACGCTGACATTGTTGCCGTGGATCTGAATGATGCACCCGCAGGTCTTGCCGTGGATGAGCAGATTGATCAGAAACGCGAACTGCCCATGGCAACCGGTGTGATTGATCTGGCAACATTCTTGAATACGTTGAATCAACTTGGCTATGATGGCCCGGTTCGCGCAGAACCATTCAATGCAGCTCTTAGAAAATTACCCGCAGATCAAGCAGTTTCCGCCACTGCCGCCGCTATGAAAAAAGCATTCGCTCTTATTAATTGAATTATTTCTTAGCGACTGAGATTTCAATCGTAACAGGGGTGCCACGCGGGGGAATTTTATCCGGATTGGCCTCGTATAGTAGATTTCCTTCCCCCGTAGAAGAGCTTGCAATATTGATATCAATGATTGCAGTTGGAAAGTTGGCAACACAGATTAAGTCGCCACTTTCGGCATGGTAAATTTTTTCCCCCGTTGTCTCATCAACCGAAAAACCACTGCCTGTAAAGACCCAGTCCGCTTTCATGGTATGTATTTGGCTTTCATCATAGAATTTATTGATCGCCGCCTGGAAGGGTTTATTCCTCGACATGGCAAGAAAGTCATCACGGGATTTTTTGGACATCTGACCGAACCAGATCAACTCCTTGTACTTTTCGTCGTATCGTAATTCATTTTTTTCCTTATCGATGACCACGCCTTCAGGCAGCATATCCAGCTTACTGGTAAAATAGCGATTGGTGGCAGTGCGGACCCAATCTTGTGCTAATTCACGATATAGTTTTCCCTTTTTATCCTTCCATTGAAGATAGAGATTCAACTTTTGTCCTTGTGGCGGTTGATACTTGGGTGAAAATTTTACCGGCGATCCCGCCTTGGCACCGATGGCAAGCAGGCCGGCATGTATGGCCTGTGCCGAAGTATCGATTGAAAGAATCGATTCGTGTTCCTTCGTCTGCTTTTTACAGCAGAGCATTTCTAACACGCCTTCCTGCAAACAAACCTGAGTTCTCAACAACAGACGTTTCCCCTCTACATCAAGTAGTACGGTTTTCTGCTTATTGAGTGCCACCAACCCTTCGTTTTCTGGCTTCGATTTTGTGGTTGAGTTGGAACTCTTTTTAGCTGATTTCTGTGTATTATTTTTGGCAGGGTCATCTGCATGATTCTGTTTTTCACATGCAAATAAAAGCACCAAGGTGATGAGTGGCAACCAAGAGAAGATTTGTCGCTTCATAAATCGATCCAAATCAAGAAGAGTAAGAATGTCTTTTTTTATATACTGTTATTCTATGCACTTCGAAATAAAAGTCTGTACCGAAACAGTCGGAATTACGAAATCTTTCCGGAAGTCCTCAGCCCGGCAAGCCAATTGGAGTAATCAGTGGCAATCCACTCTCGATTCAGATCAAATTCGAGAAACTGTACCACGACTGAGTTTTGAAGACAGGTCCGAGTATTGTTTCAAATTAACATTGTTTCGAGGACCCGGGCGTAACTGCCGAATGTGCCCTGATCAAACAAGACAAATCGAACGAGATCCAATTGATCCGAAGTTTCCAGTTTGACTGCGACGGTTCGTAAAGCTATCTCCGCAGCTAAATCGACTGGATAGCGATACACGCCGGTACTGATCGAAGGGAATGCCAGCGTGCGACATGTATGCTTCTCTGCCAGAGACAGACATATCTGATAAGCCGACTCTAACAATCCACTCTCTTTTATTCCGCCTCCCTGCCAGATCGGCCCGACCGCGTGAAAGACATACCGCGAGTGTAAATTTCCGCCAGAAGTCACAACAGCACTACCTGTCGGACAACCATCTGGATAGCGACGCTGGAGCTCTTCCATGATTTCCGGACCCGCTGCCAGATGAATGGCACCATCTACACCTCCACCGCCGGCCAACTGTGCATTCGCTGCGTTGACGATGACATCGACCCGTTGAACGGTAATATCTCCCAATACTAACTCAATCCGGGCAGATCCAAACTGTACGATCATCAGTAGCCGATCTATGATACAGAATTACAAAACGCCAATAACAGATATTGATCTTTTGGACTCATTATAAAATACTATAGACTCTGTTCAAAGAGTGAACTCAAAAACAATTCTCTGCAACGATTGCGAATCATTCCATTGTGATTAAAGTCAGCCTTCTTATTCCGACTCTGGATCAATCCGGTGCAGAAAAACAGCTTACTCTGCTGGCCACTGGTTTACCCCATGATGAATTTGAAGTGAATGTGATCACTCTCACGCGAGGTGGCCCCTATGAAGAGGTCCTGAAAGAACATCAGATCCCGGTAACCAATTTAAAAAAACGCTTTAAATTCGACCCTTTCGCATATCGTGCACTGAAAAGGTTAATTCTGCAGCAACAACCAGATATTCTGCACACTTGGCTCTTTGCTGCAAACGCTTATGGCAGGATGGCAGTGAAACGTCTGCCTGCTTCTCAAAAACGACCCAAAGTCATCGTTTCCGAGCGCTGTGTCGATTCCTGGAAAAGTAACTGGCAACATAATATCGATCGTAGATTACTCAATCAGACTTCTCTCCTGGTTGGCAATTCTCAAGGCGTTGCTGATTTTTATCACGAGAAAAACGTCCCGGAATCAATTCTGCGAGTCGTCTGTAATGGAATTCCGATACCAGATTCCACTGTTTGTGAAACCACAAAGAATCGACTTTACCAGGAGCATAATCTTCCCAAAGACGCACGTCTGATTGCCTTTGTCGGTCGTCTGGCCAGACAAAAACGCGTGGAAGATCTTCTCTGGGCCTTACAACTTTTACGACAGATGAATGACAACGTCATATTGCTCATCATCGGTGATGGCCCGGAACGCGCCAAGCTGGAACAACTGGCTCACAAGTATACGGTTACCCCGCATGTCCGTTTTCTGGGGCACCGCCCGGACGTCAAAAAATTGTTTCCAATGTTCGAATTGTTCCTTCTGGCCAGTGACTTTGAAGGTCAATCAAACAGTATCATGGAGGCAATGTCGTATGGAATTCCCGTCATTGCCAGTGATATCCAGCCAAACCAGGAACTGGTAGTGCATGGCAAAACAGGTTTTTTATCATCCGTTGGTGATTGCACCGGATATGCACAATATGCGGAACGCATCCTTGCCGACCCGGCACTGGCGAAAGAATTAGGAACTGCTTCGCAAAAAAGGATGCAAGAGGAATTCAGTGTCGATAAAATGGTACAGAGCTACGCCGCGCTTTATCGTGAAGTGCTTATCTAGCTTTTAGCCGTGTTCTGCTTTTTTTTCTTCGATCATAATTAGAATTTGATTCATGTGCGGAATTACCGGGACCTCGTGGACCACGCGGGATAAAAATATTTCTCCGAGTGTGCTCAAACGCATGACCGATGTTATTTCGCATCGTGGCCCTGATGACTCAGGCGGTTATCATTCCGATCTCACTGCTAAATCCTTTCTTTTTTCTGATGAGAATACGCTTTCCGATTTCAAACCTACTTCAGAAATCGGTGCGGCATTAGGTCACCGCAGGCTTTCCATTATCGACCTGGGAACCGGACATCAACCGCTCTCTAACGAAGATGGTTCCATCTGGATCGCATTTAATGGTGAAATTTATAACTATCAGGAGCTCAGAAAAGAGCTCATGCAACAAGGGCATCAATTCAAAACAGAATCCGATACGGAAGTAATCGTACATCTGTATGAAGAGCAGGGGACCGCCTGTGTAGAACGTTTACGAGGCATGTTTGCCTTGGCGATCTGGGACGAGCGCCGTCAGCGTCTCTTCCTGGCACGCGACCGAATCGGGCAGAAACCTCTTTTCTACCGGGAACAAGCGGGCAGCCTCAGCTTCGCCAGCGAGTTGAAGTCACTTTTGCAAATGCCGGACGCAAGCAGAACCGTTGATCCTCGCGCCATCGATTTATTTCTCGCTTATCAATACGTACCACATCCCTGGTCAATTCTGAAAGGTTATCAGAAACTTCCCCCCGCACATCGTGCCATCTATGAGCAAGGTCAACTCAGGATTGAACGCTACTGGACTCCCCCGTATCAAAATCCGGAATCGAATCCAGAGTTCCCGTTTCAAACTCCGCAGCAATGGTCAGAGGCACTAAGAGACAGGCTTACCGAATCTGTTAAAATCCGTATGCGCAGCGATGTACCTCTCGGAGCATTTCTTTCGGGTGGAATCGATTCCACCATCATTGCGGGATTAATGCAGAGCATGTCTGATCGTCCGGTGCATACTTTTTCGATCGGTTTTCCTGTTAAACAGTTTGACGAACGCACTTATGCCCGCGAAGCAGCTAAGAAGCTCGGAACCGATCATCATGAATATGTGGTGGAACCGGAGGCACTCGAAATGCTTCCCCGGCTTGCCTGGCATTATGATGAACCCTTCGCGGATAGCAGCGCCATTCCTACCATGTATCTCTCTCAAGTCACACGCCAGGAAGTCACCGTTGCTTTGTCTGGCGATGGAGGAGATGAACTGTTTGCTGGCTACGACCGCTATAAAGCTGTTGCGCTCTCCCAATGGTTTGATCGCTTGCCTACTGTTATCAAAAAAACGATGACTGCCTCCATCTGGCAAAAACTGCCTGCTTCTGTGGAACAAAAATCATTTCGTCGACGCGTCAAACGATTCCTCGCTGGTCTAGCGGTTCCTCCTGAA
Organism: uncultured Gimesia sp.; assembly: GCF_937910335.1. GTDB lineage: Bacteria > Planctomycetota > Planctomycetia > Planctomycetales > Planctomycetaceae > Gimesia. Next base: position 10,481 of record NZ_CALEMX010000428.1, read on the forward strand.
CGTCGCTATTTGAAATGGGTCGGCATTTTTGATACGGAACGCCGACTCGAAATGTATTCATCCGAATTTCGTGAGCAACTTGGAAATTTCGATACTGATGAGTTTTTGCTCGATGCCTATCAACTTTGCCCGGATCGTGATTTTGTCACCCGTACGACCGCTGCCGATGTCCTGTCTTATCTTCCTTGTGATATATTGACAAAAGTCGACATCGCCAGCATGGCGCACAGCCTGGAATGCCGTAGCCCGTTTCTGGATCACCATGTCGCGGAACTGGCCGCAGCGATGCCTCTGAATCTCAAAATGAATAAAGGACGCGGAAAACAAATTTTGACAGACACCTTTTCCGATCTTCTGCCAGAATCCATTCAGACGCGCAAGAAAATGGGTTTTGGTGTGCCCCTTAACAATTGGTTCCGTAATGAGCTGAAACCATTGTTGTTCGACGTATTGCTGGACCAGCGGGCCATAGATCGGCAGATTTTCAACCCGGCCATGGTGGAACAACTCATCAGCGAACACCTCAATCTACAGTGGGATCATAGTGCCCGCCTGTGGTCGCTACTCGTTTTAGAAATGTGGTTTCAAACCTTTATCGACCCTGCATCTCTCCCGGATCATTTTCCTGAATCCGTTCTGACATAAACGGCTGATGACCATTTCCGAATTGACACTTGAGCTTTCTCTGCCAATCAGAGAAAATATCTAGTGTGGCTGATTGTCGGCTGCATCCAATAAAGTGTCACGAACTTCCACCGCTCAGAGTAACCCTGCCTGAATTACCCCTGCCTAAATTGAGATCACGATGCGTTATTTATTCATTCTCATTCTAATGGTACTCATATCCGATCCGGTTTCTGTTATGGCCGGAAAACCAAATAGTAATTCCTCAAAAATCTCCCCTAAATTCGAAGAATGGCCACAATGGCGCGGCCCTCGAGGAGATGGAACCTGGAACGGTCCGCCCATCAAAACCAGTTGGCCAAAAATTGGCTTGAAAAAATTGTGGGAACATGAAATTGGAGGAGGTTACGGCGGTATTTCTGTTGCTCAGAGACGCCTTTACCTGATGGATCGACCTGCATCATCTAAAGCAGAACAGAAGAAAGCAGAAGGAATTCACAGTCACCGAATCCAGCGTAAAAATGTGGAACGGATTCTTTGTTATGATGCCCTCTCGGGAAAACAACTTTGGTCGCATGAATATCCCAGCAATTACAACAAGCTCGAATATGGAAATGGACCGCGCGTTGCCCCGACGGTCCATGACGGCTTCGTTTATACACTGGGAACAATGGGCGATGTCTTTTGCCTCTCCGCTCATACAGGTAAGGTCATCTGGAAGAAACAACTCGTCACGGATTTTGGTGGCAAAGTTCCCCAGTGGGGTTATGCAGCGGCTCCCTATGTGATTGGCGAACTGGTAATTCTGATGCCCGGCGGGGAAAAGCAGGGGACTGCGATCATCGCCCTGGATCGTAAAACGGGAGCAGAGCGTTGGCGCAGTTTGTCCGATCAGGCGGGATATGCAACTCCGCTCTTAATTCAGCATCAAGGTCAGGATCAGTTAATTGTCTGGTCGCCTAATCATATTCATAGTGTTTCCCCGCAGACAGGAAAACATTTCTGGTCAATACCCTATAAAGTGACTTACGGCGTAGCCATTGCCAGCCCCATAGAAAAAGAGGGTCTGGTCTTTGTCGCCGGGTACTGGGAGGGCTCAAAAGCTATTCAGCTTGGTAAAAAGCCCGAGCAGGCCAAATTGAAATGGGAAGACCGCCGCACCTTACGGGGGCTGATGTCACAGCCACTTTATCGCGATGGATACGCCTATCTGCTGGACAAACAATTCGGCCTGACCTGTTTTGAGTATGCTACGGGAAAAAAAATCTGGGATGACGCCAATCAAATGACCCCCACTAACAGTAGAAATCCTCAAGCAACGCTGGTATGGCTCAATCAATCAGCACGGGTGCTCATTTTGAATTCAGAGGGAGAACTGATTCTGGCCGAGTTAACGCCCGCCGGTTATAAGGAATTCTCGCGAACCAAAGTGATCGGGGAAACCTGGGCTCACCCGGCGTATGCAGAAACCAGGATTTATGTACGCAGCAACACAAAACTGGTCGCTTATGAGTTACCGATTGACGAATCCATTAATGAATCCCCATAAAAGCAATCAGGCTGACCTGTAAAATTCTTAGCAGATTCGATAAAATGCTTTAATCGTAGTCAGGTAATCCAGTGAACAGAACCCAGTGAACAGTACAAGGACGTAGTTCATATTTCCTTTGTTTTGAGTTGCTGATCGCTTATTTTCTTCTTTCGTATTCTTCTGAAAACATAGCAGCAATATGAACTCACAATCGGAAAATCAGTCCGAGAATGTAACAGCAGGAACTGAATTACTAGGGCCGGAAATCTGGAATCTGCCTAATACGATTACCGTCAGCCGGTTGGTGCTTGCGATCATACTTTTCGTCATTATCTATCTGGAAGGGTGGTGGAAAACTTCGGCTCTATTGTTTATTATCGCAGCCGCTACAGACTTTCTCGATGGTTATTTCGCACGAAAATATAATCAGGTTACCACGCTCGGGCGAATCTTAGATCCATTTGTTGATAAATTTATCATCTGTGGTGCGTTCATTTTTCTACTGGAACGCGGACCTGCAACCGGAATCAATGCCTGGTTTGTATTGATCATTATTGGCCGCGAGATGTTTATCACCAGCCTGCGTGGATTTCTAGAACAGCACGGGCGTGATTTTTCTGCGAGTTGGAGCGGTAAAATTAAAATGGGCGTGCAGTGTGTCGCCGTTATTTTATGTCTGCTCTCATTGAGCCCTGAATCTCCCTTTAATACTTTTGGCTTTTTCCTTTTAAGAGATATTTCCATCTGGTCTGCAGCCATCATCACTTTATACAGTGGAATTGATTACGTTTTCAGAGCAGCTAGAATGCTCCGGCAAGTACCGCTGAAGTAAACTTGGAATTCCTGGATCATGATACTTAGTACCGGTTTTCATTCATAAATCGAATTTGTGATTTATGAAATCCTTGAAATCACGACTCCACTTTATTGATTTTCAAGTATACAATACGAGAACCCGATCATACGACTTTTATTTTAGATCTGGACTTATGTCTGACGCAACGAATCCTCAGCCACCTTCTGACAATGTCATCATCATTCAACCGGGTGACTATCAGACCGAGATTAAGGATTTTTCGTCTCAACAGCCACTTCCTTCGTCTCGCATCACCCCTCCACGCAGCAAGCTGCCACTCATCCTTTTTATATTAACTTGTTTGAGTACATTTATCGTCGGCGGTCTTGGAAACAACCCGTTTGTCCCAACTCCTAATCAATTCGCTTTATTGTGTGCATACATTCAGGATATTGGCTGGAACACATTTCTGTTTCGTGGTTTTTCCTATGCAGGCCCTGTGATGCTGATCTTGCTGTCACACGAAATGGGGCATTACCTGCAAGCAAGGCGGTATCATATCCCTGCCACACAACCATTTTTTATTCCCATGCCTATCACCCCGATTGGTACGATGGGTGCTGTCATTCTGCAAAGAGGGGGAGTTGCCAATCGCAAACAGATGTTTGATATCGCAGTTTCTGGACCACTGGCGGGGCTGATCTTTGCGCTCCCCTTTGCTTATTGGGGAACTCTCAATTCTACCGTTGGTCTTAAACAGGGCATAAGTTTTGGTGAGCCGTTAATTCTACAGTGGATGATCTCGCTTGTGCATGGCCCGTTAGCAGAGAATCAGGAGGTGATGCTCAACCCGATGATGTTTGCAGGATGGGTCGGGATTTTCATTACTGCTTTAAATTTAATACCCATCGGTCAGCTTGATGGAGGCCACATTCTCTATATGCTGATTGGCAAGAAAGCGAATCTTATCGCACGGCTTTTCTTGACGGGAGCAATTTGTTATATGATCTACAACAATGAATATGGATATTCGCTACTCATTCTGTTGCTGGTCTTTTTCGGGATCACTCATCCTCCTACAGCAGATGATACGGTTCCATTAGGACCAATCCGAATCATCATCGGATGGTTGACTCTTGCTTTTTTTGTGATTGGATTCACCATCACGCCGATCGTCACGCATTATCATTAATAAACACGCGGATCTAGCTTGTGCCCATGTTTACTGTAGTGTCTCCAAGGATTTTTGAAACGTGTATTTTAAAATAAGAGCAAGCAACATCATTTAATTTTGCTCAGAATCTGTTCGGCGCG
>NZ_CALEMX010000429.1 GCF_937910335.1 uncultured Gimesia sp.
CGCAACGTGAGTTGTGTCCTCTAACAAGCGTTGGACATCAGACTCAGAAATTTCACCATCTCTGTTGGATATGGTGACCACACCGCGAGACTGGAAACTCTGTACATGATCTCCCGCAATGCCTACAATAACCGTGCGAACAGATACGCCCGCCATACGAGAAGCTTCTTCGATTGCTTCGCGTACTGCATTGACCGTTTTGTCAATGTTGACCACAACGCCGCGGTTTAGTCCATCTGATTCCGCTACCCCAACTCCTAATATGTTCACGCGATTTAAGTCATCGGATGTGGCAACGACGGCGCACACTTTCGTGGTTCCGATGTCTAATCCGACGACAATACGGTTGTTATTCGGTTCTTTCATTAGTTGCTGATCTCTTTAATAGGGCGCCTGAGTTCCTGCTTCGTGACGACTTGGCTGGCAAATCGAAGATCGATTGATGCAAATTCAATTTCTTGATGCGTAAGTATTTCACGCTCCCAAAACACTTCTAAAAGCTTAAATTTGGACTCGTAATCAGATTCACCCATGAGTACCGGAATCGATTCATGGCTCCCAATGGGAGTCGTTCGAATTTCAAATCCAGTCCCAACTCGACGAATTTCGGACATGATATCATCCGACTCTTCGCTAAGACTGGGTAGGAGGTATAACATTTCCCTTAAAGAATTGTCTGACACTGAAATAATGGGATGGTAGTTTTCAATGTCGCCCGATATAATCGGAACTGGATACGATTTAGCATCAGTTATTGGCATTCGGAAACCATTACGATCCAAATAGAATCCGATTCTTCCATCACTTCCGAGAGTCTGAGCGACCGGAAAACGCTCCAGAACTCGAATATCCAAAGAACCCGTCGGGAGCCGTGAAACATGTGCTTCCATTATCCAGGGGTGGCGGCGAATCCGGTCTTCCAATATTTGAGGATCAAGTTTGAACATCACCGCGCCCGTGTCCACCCTGATGAGATCTCTAACCTCCGCTTCCTGTGCGTGAACGAGTCCCTGCATGGTCACCTCTACGACTGTGACCTGACTCAACCATTTCCAGCCCGAGTAGCCGACGACGCCAATTCCTATCACAAACAGGAATCCAGCTATTTTTTTCCACATGGAAGCACGTTTAGTCATCAATTTGCCTCCTGTAGTCTACTTAATATCTGACGATTCAGGCGCCAGATATCGCCAGCACCCAACGTAATTACCACGTCGCCCGGGCGCGAAAGTCGAACTACAAATTCAACCAACTCTTCTTTGTTAGGTACATATTCTACGTGTGGATGGCCTGCAAGATGAGCTCGTTTTGATATCAATTCTCCCGAAACGCCTTCAACAGGAGCTTCACGGGCTCCGTAGACATCCATGATTACAACCACATCCGCATCAAAAAACGAACTGGCAAAGTCGTCGCACAAGTCTTGCGTGCGGGAATATAGGTGGGGTTGAAAAACGGCAATTATGCGCCTGTCCGGCCAACATCCAGCAGCCCCATCAAGAGTGGCTTTAACTTCTGTTGGATGATGGGCATAATCATCAACGACTAAAATGCCCCCCGCTTCCCCAATTTCCTCCATTCGGCGCTGTACTCCGCTATAGGAAGCGATGCCTACCGCGATGGAATCAAATGTCATATCCAGTTCAAGTCCGACCGCAATGGCCGCCAAAGCATTGAGCACATTGTGATGTCCAGGAGCAGAAAGGGTCGCTCGTCCCAGCCGCAAATCTCCATTATGGACATCAAAATGCATTTTCCGGCCCTCTTGAACGATGTTCTCAGCCCGGATTTGGGATTGTCTGAGGGTGCCATAGGTCACAATGCGCCGGTCAATCCGTCCTAAAATCGAACGTACATTTTCGTCATCCAGACACACGATGGTCGCCCCAAAAAAGGGAACGCTGGATGCATACTGAACGAAGGCATCCTTGATGTCTTCAAGGTCTGTATAGCAATCGAGATGATCGGCATCAATATTCGTAATGACCGCTATCGAAGGCGTAAGGCGCAAGAAGGTCCGATCGTATTCGTCGGCTTCGATAAGGATAATGTCTCCATCACCAGAGACCGCGTTGGATCCAAATGCTGAAACCTTTCCTCCAACGATGATGGTCGGATCAAATTCCCCCGCGCTGATCACATGGCCGGTCATGGTTGTCGTGGTTGTTTTCCCATGCGTTCCGGCGATTCCAATCCCGAACTTCATTCGCATGAGTTCTCCGAGCATTTCAGACCGCCTGATAACTGGAATGTGGTGCCTAAACGCGAACTGCGTCTCTGGGTTTGATTCAGAGTCGACCGCTGAAGAGTGAACTACTACACAGGATCCAGCAGCGTTGGGACCATCATGACCAACAAAAATTTCAGCACCCTGATCTTCCAAATGTTTTGTGACTTCTGAACTCGAGAGATCAGAACCTGTCACCTTGTAGCCGCGCATTAAGAGTACTTCGGCTATCGAGCTCATCCCGATCCCTCCGATTCCCACCATATGTACGTGCCGAATTTTTCCGAACGTAGGTTGGCGGCGAGTTACTGCGTTATGTAGGTTGGTTTTCATCGAGGTTGAACCTCCGCGATCATCAAAACATCTTCCGCAATACGATCTGCAGCATGGGGGCGGGCCAATTGAAGCGCTTTTTGGGACATGGCCGAAAGACGACCAGTCGTTTCAATCAGGTTTTTAACACGGTCCAGTAACTCAGCCATCAGTTGGTCTTCAGGTAGCACTTCGCACGCGCCTTGCTTTTCGATACTTCGGGCATTTTTGGTCTGGTGATCCTCAGCTACGTTTGGAGACGGTACCATAATGGAGGGCGTTCCGGTCAACATAAGTTCTGCGCAAGTCGATGCCCCCGAACGACATACAGCTAAGTCTGCGGCGGCTTGGGCCAGATCCATTCGATCAATGTATTTATGCATCTTTAGACGGGGATGCTTTTGTACACTTTCTGAGTAGCTATCAAAATATCGGTCTCCTGTCTGCCAAATCACGCCCAGCCCCGAAATAGCTAACAATCCGCTCACCAACGTGGCCATTGCTTCGTTTAGCGCAAGACTTCCCAGCGATCCGCCAAATACGAGGATTATCTTATCTGCCCGATCTAAGTCAAAAAAGGTCCTCCCTTCACTTTTTGACGCGTTTCCAAGATCGGCACGCACAGGATTGCCGTTCATGTGAACACTTCCTTTTACTCTTTTTGGACGCGCTTCTTCAAATGCAAGGTGGATACTGTCCGCAAATCTAGAAGCCAAACGATTCGTCAAGCCCATAAATGCATTCTGCTCTTGAATAACGATAGGCCGCACCAAATACCGAGCCGCCAACAAGATGGGCAGTGCGACAAATCCACCTGTGCCGACCACAACATCTGCATCAAATTGCTGAATCAACTGGATTGATTCTCTTAATCCTTTTGCGACCCGAAACGGCATCAGGAGGTTTTGGGCTGTTATCTTTCGCTGCAAACCTTGCACCGTAATAGGACTGATGGGATAACCAGCCAAGGGCACAATGCGCCACTCAATTTTGTCTCTGGAACCGGCAAATGAAATTGCAGCATTGGGTCGTTTTTGTCGGATTGCATCGGCTATCGCAATTGCCGGATATGCGTGCCCTCCAGTGCCTCCGCCTGTGATGAGGATCCTCGGATCCCGTCGTTTCGATATGACTGCTGCGCTATTCAACGTGACGCGAAATATTGAGCAAAATGCCGATCATAACTCCATTTGCCAGCATGGAGGTACCGCCATACGACACGAAGGGGAGCGGCAAACCGGTGACCGGCAATAAGTTGGAAGACACACCTGCATGCACAAATCCATACAGCGTGAGCATGATCACAATTCCGACACTCAAAAAGAGTCCGAGGGGATCTGGAGCATGCCTCGCGATTCGTAACAGCCCTCTAAACAAGATCAGGACGTATAAAAACAACAGTGCGAGCGCACCAACGACCCCATATTCTTCTGCAATGATGGCAAAAATAAAGTCGTTGTATGGTGCTGGAAGGAAGTCTCTTTGTGCACTTTTTCCTGGACCCAATCCGGTCAACCCTCCATTAGCAATTGCCAACAAAGCCTGTTTGGCTTGATACCCTTCATCTTGGTTGTCAAAAACCTCTTCTGCGACTGTATTTGGGAATAATTTTACACCCACAAAGGACTCCACTCGAGCGGCTCTTTGCGGAGAAGTGAGTAGCATGATGTAGGCCAAAAACAAACCAACAACCCCAACCAGAGCAATATGGCCCACATTTACGCGTCCGACAAAACACATAACCATCACGGCAGTTAAGACGACCAAAGAGGTAGACAAGTCAGAAACTCCAATCGCCATGATGGTTATCCCAATCCAAACCATAATGGGCACAAAGGCGCGAGAAAAGGACCTTATGTAAACCTGCTTTTGAGTCAAGAGCACGGACACGTAGAGAAGCAAAGCCACTCGAGCCAGGTCAGAAGGTTGAAGTTGCAGTCCACCAAAAGCCAACCACCGCGCAGCACCACCTGAAACAACCCCAACCAATTGCGTCAAGACGAGCAATCCAATGGCCACAATGAGCACGATCTTACTCAGTTTGGCCAGAAAATGATAATTAATTATGGAAAACACGCCCATGACTAGGAGGGCGATTGCAACTCGAAAGGAATGCCTAAATAAAAACCGTTCCGTATTTCCGTCCGACGCGGTAGCTGCGAAATAAGCGATTGCACTGTAAACCGCTACAATTCCCACGGCGCTTAACAAGAGCACACTCCAGAGGACAAATTTGTCCACTGGTCCCGATCCTGGGCCTTTTAAAGTGAGAACCTGCATCAGCAGTTTAGTTTATAGGTTAGAAACGGCCTGTTTAAACAGGTCCCCGCGATGTTCGTAGGAGTCAAACATGTCAAACGAGGCGCAAGCAGGGCTGAGTAACACCACATCGCCTGGTTTAGCCAAGAGTTGCGCCAGTTTGACGGCATCTTCAAGGCTTTCGGCAGCCACACAGTCAGGCACACATGGGCCTAACTCTTCGTGCATTTTTTCGGCCGCTTCACCAATCGTAATGAGAGCCCTGACCCTGCTGGTTATTAGCGGTT
>NZ_CALEMX010000430.1 GCF_937910335.1 uncultured Gimesia sp.
CGCATTTCAAGCCCTGAAAGGGACTTCGAATCGTCAAAGGCCGCCTCAATCCCCCAGAACCTTAGGGCATGATCCACATGATTAATACGAGGTGTTTTCCCCCTGAACTGAGGACGCAAACGATAAAGAACACGTGCGAGATCTTCATTCGAAACGATGCTGGGACGATCATAAAGCGGAGTTACTTTAAGAGGATTCAGTCGTATTTGTGGTAATTGCTTCTGCTCTTCCCATGAATGAAATCGAACTGCCCCCCAGCCGATGGCAACACTGACTAATAGAATATGAAATCCGAGATAACACGCAACACTCAATTTTTTTCGAAACGGTGTCTTCATCTGCATTAGGGCTGTACCTCGCTCTCTGATTTGTCAGCCGCAGCTTTCTTTCTGTCTTGATCCTGACTTATGGCCGAAATCAGCTTTGGTTCACGAGACACGACTATTCCGAGATCATCTTCATAAACAATTTGAAATCCTTTTAATCTGCGAACTTGTTCGTCCAGTTTGACCTGTTTTTCTTTATGAATAACAAATGTGGAAACGTTATACTTTTCTGCAACCGACTGCCATCCCCGACTCGCTCTTGCGATTCCCAGGTAATCCTTCCAGACACGGGGAGGTGTTAAATGCACCGCATTCGTCGTCATAAAAACATTCATTCCAGGCGGGCCATCCCAAACCAACCAGTCGCCCCACCATTGAGGATTCCAAACCTGTCCCTCGGGAGGGTGTAACTTTAAAAATTCTGTTAACTTTCGCGGGGTCCCCTGACTATAAATTTTGTCTATTTTGCGAGGCGTGCCGCCAAACAGGGGAGTTGCGATATTGGAAAAAGCAAAACCAAACCAAATGATCAAGACACAAAATGCTGTAATTACAGGCGATTTTTTAGACCAGAATGACATTTTTTCTGATGATTCAGCAGCCAAACGTTGCTCTTTCTGACCTATTCTTGGAATCACATTCGCCAGATGGGGAACCATGGCATAGACAAAAACCACCGAAAACCAACCAATCATTCGCACGCCAATAATCACCGCCAATGAGAGCAGCCCGACACGTAACACATCTGCTGTTCGGATTGCTTCCCGACTACGCCGAAAAAGGCCTAACATCAATACCCATGAGGCACAGAACCAGATTCCTTCCGCATCCCGAAATTCCAGAGGTTCCCACTCCAAAACATCTTTCAAGTTCGGATTTCGTGGAAATGTGAGAGAGTTGAGAAACAAATCAATGTGATAGGGATTGAGCAAAGCCCCACAGACAGACAACTCTGTGACCACTAGCCAGCGCCTGACCCATTTGTCAGTACAGATTTCAATCAGACTGCGTGTTCTCCAGCCAACTTCGATGACTCTTCCCAGGAATTGCAGCCCCAGTATCGCCAGTCCTACTACAAAAGATCCATGCAGATTCGCCCATGCCAGAAAAATCAATGGGATACCGAAATATAATGAAATCAGCAAGGTTTTCGGTATTTTTTGAGTTTGCTTGAGAGAGTGATCGGGATCATCTTCAGGCAGCAAACTTGATTTGATGGAATCGTATTTTTCCGACCAGGCCATGATAACTAGTAAAAGCGCCACACATAACGTTCCAAATATTTCCGGTCTGATGATCGCAATTCGACTCGAAGCGATGACCACAAGCAGAAAAGAGGCTAATGTACTCACACCAACTCTGCCGGATTTCAGGTAGAAGGCGAACCAGAACAGAACATGCGTCGTAAATACAGTCAACGCAAAAATATGTGATAAACCTCGTACACCCCAAACGCCATTGACTTTGGCAAAAATGATCTGTGAGAGCCAGGCAGCATCGATGCATCGCACCCCTTCTGCGAGGGAGAGAAAAGGATCGTATTGTGGCAAAGACTGATTCGCCAAAATCCAGTCCCCATAGGAAACATGTCCCCAGATGTCCGAGTAAAAAATGTGGACATTGCCAAAATAGAAAAACAATGTCGCAAACCAGAGACATGTGATTAATTGCGGCCAGCCCATTGAGAGCAATTCGCGATGCGAACGCTTCACTTTCACCGAAGTCAAAGATTCTACTGAACCAGTATGGGAATCGACCGACATAACGCCTTCCACTCATAAAACGAACGTAACTTCTTATGCTACGTCAAAAAACCAGGTTCTTTCTGCTACATTTGAAAAGATTCTGACGTAGTCCCGCAAACAATGTTCCAAAGGGACACGGCTCGAATGTATAGAAGAACAGACTGTAATGGCTCAGCTAAAGAAACTGATCAATCTGTAAAGAAGGATGTTTTAAACTGGATACATAGCATCAGAAAGTATTTTTCCTTCAAATTTCACTTAGACTTGAATTCCACGAGACGCCAATTGGCCCATCAGGGATGCGGTATCAGTAAAGACTTCTGCCTGTATTTTCAGTTTTCTGGCTTCGCAGATATATTCGGGGATATCATCTGTATAAAACGCCTCTTCCGGAGCACACTGAATCTTTTCCAAGGCATACCGAAAAATCTCTGGCTCTGGTTTAATGGCGCCTGCTGCATAGGATGTCGCATAATCATCAAACCGCTGGAGTACATCGTATTGATTCCAGATAAATTCAAAATGTGAAACACAGGTGTTAGACAATAAGACCAATCGATAACCGCTGGCCTTTAAAGAATCCAGTACCGGAAGAATTGAAGTGTTCAGATCAAAAATATCAGAACCGGCAACGACTAACGCTTCGTAATCGATGCTTTGGTCTACTGCTTGTTCAAACCTCTGATGAAACTGAGCGGGAGTTAAGTTTCCCCGTTCGTACTCCCACTGCATCCCGGATTCGATCAGAAGCGTCTGTATTTCACTCGGCGATCGACCGCAGAGATGCCCCATTTGTTCACACATTTTGTCATGTGAAAAAAAAGCCAGAACATTTCCCATATCAAATAGAAAGGTACGTATCAAAATTCGGGTCCTTCAGAAATCATTTCTTTGACATTTTTATCTGGATCATCCAAGTTGTATGTGACAATGTTAATGATCACAAGTGACTTTAATCCTCGTTGAATTGAATTTTTTCCCCTCAAACACACTTAATTAGGCTGATCGGGAACAGAAGAATACACCTCTTATTGACGATAGATGATAATTTTCTTAAATTGCCTCTAGATAAGAACTTGATGAGAGCTAGTTCCTAGCGCAGTTCTTATCACAATGCGTTCAGGTTTGCACGGTGTTTCTGAGCCCACTATCAATCCTGACTGCTTAGTCTGTGGAGAGAATCGATGGATTTTGAAGATCAATCTTCCTACCCCTCAGGGGAACAAGGCAAAGAATGGCCCTGCCTGCGTCAATTTTGTGTGTTTATGGAAAACCGTGTCGGTTATCTAAATCAACTCTTAAAACTGCTCGAAAAATTTGATCTCAGGATCATCGCTTTGAGTACCGTTGACTCAGTAGATGTGGCGATGAGCCGTATTGTCATCGATAATTACGAGCGGGCCCGTGAAATTTTTGAATTGTCGAATTACACATTCTTCGAAAAAGATTTGATCGGTGTCGAACTACCTGATGACACTCAGCCTTATATGAAAATTTGTCTCGCATTACTACAGGCAGAGGTGAATATCGATTACACTTACCCACTCCTTTACCGGAGACATGGAAGAGGCGCCATTGCACTTTGTGTGGATGATATCGATCTCGGCATCAGAATCCTTACAGAGCAGGGACATCGAATCATCACTGAAAAAGACCTCAAAGACGATGACGAGTATCTGTAGCGGAATGAACAGATCAATCGTTTGAAATTGTCTGTGTTTTTCCCGATTTGGCTGCATCATAAAACGCATAAATCGTTCGAATGATTCTCAAACTCTCGCGACTCGTTAATAATGGATCTCCGTTACCTGCCGCGGCTTGAACCGCTTTTCGTACGGCAGGTGTATATCCACGCGGCTCAACCGGTTGATCAAATCGATATTTTTTCCCATTATGGTTGAGAGTCCATTCCAGAGGACGATCCTCAAACGGAACCATTTCCAGCCAACCTTTGCTGCCCCAGATTTTGATCATGGATTGATATCCCCGGTTCATAAAATAGCCGGCTGTCAATGTACCTAAAAATCCGGCTTCGTAACGAAAAGACAACGCTGCAGAGTCTTCCACGTCAATCGGCTGCCCTCCCACCAGTGCAGTGAACCCCGAAACATCTGTGATGGAAGATTCTGTCAGATACATTGATAAATCAAGCCAGTGAATGCCAAGCCAGGAAAGAAATCCGCCTCCGGCTCGATCTTTGTGTGCATACCAGCTCTTGTGATAGACAGGACTTGATAACCGAGTCTGATCAGCTAGCAATGTCATATCTACGCCGTAGATCTTTCCAATCGTACCGTCCTCGATCAATGACTTCGCAAACCGGATTTCCGGATTCGTTCGATTGGCCAGAGCCAGCGTTAAATGCAAATGCTTACTCTCTGCAATTTGAACCAACGGCTCAAATTGCTGGACACTCAGACAAGCTGGTTTTTCTGCAAATACATGACAACCATGTTCTAAAGCCAAACTGATCGTTTGAGGCGCCTGTCTGGCTTCCATCGTAACCAATGCCAGATCAACTGTCTCATTCCCAAGCAATGTTTCCGGTTTCTGAAATACCTGCTTAAGTTTGGAACCAAGTTGGCTGCGAGCTGACTTTTCCTGTTGTCCACTCGGATCAGATAGATAGACTTCCTTGACTTCATCGATCTCTTTCAAGGCAGAAAAGTATGCCCCTAAATGGGCTCCGGTCTCATTTGTCAGTACTGCTACAGAAATTTGCTTCTTCATCCTCGCTCTCCTACAGCCATTATTTTGTGTTCGCCGAATCCGTGTTGAAGCTCAACGTTGCATTTTATGCTGTTTTGTATATTTTATAACTATATCCATTCTGCTTCCCTTCTACCAGAACCAACTTTGTTTCTAGAGAATGAGAGCATTCCCCTGTTTCAGGATCAGTTCGTTGTTAGCAAGCCACCTTGTCGCACCAGGAAAAATTGAACTTATCGAAGTTCCCGAACCCGAACTCTCGTCTGTATCGTCACTCCAATCTGGTCACGGAGAAATCATCTTT
>NZ_CALEMX010000431.1 GCF_937910335.1 uncultured Gimesia sp.
GGTCGGGCATAATAGCACGAAAACTGCCATCCTGCGGCCGACGCTTCTCGGTGATGTCCATCGCACCAAGCACTTTAAAGATATTCAGAACCGCATCACCAATCGCACGATCAAATCCTTCTGTGGGATACATCACTCCGTCAATACGCAGACGCACTCCACATTCATCTTCTTTTGGCTCCAGGTGGACGTCGGTCGCACGACGCATGACGGCATCATGGACGAGTTCTTTTGCCGCTAGAAAACCACGCGAATTCTCAACCCGACGCGAACTTGAAGGATCATCTCCCCGCCCAGTTGACGATTTTCCTACAAATCGGATTTCAGGCCCGATGGCAGCCTGTTGCGCCGTTTCGCCTCCAATTCGAATTCCCATCTGCGCCAGATAGCGAAGTGTCAAATTCTGAATATGTTCGGGCGTCATGACTCTGCTGGAAGGCGGTACTTTCGCATTTCGTTCGCGGATATAAAGCCCAAGAGGTGCGCCATATGCCACTGCCAGAATGAAAAAACCAAGCAGAAAGCTAGGCATACAAAAGACGAATAGAAAACCGAGACCACCCGCAATTAAGACGGCAGAACTCCAGAACTCGGTATCGCTCTTCAATCCACGGCTGTCATCATCAACCCAATAAGAGGTTTTTGACCAAAGGATAAATAGCAGAATGACGAGTAGAAGTTTCCAGAAATGGAAATAAAACCCTTGTGAATTAGCGAAACGTGGATCGTTCCCACGAAAAAATGGTCCTGGAAGAGGAGGGTAGTTCCCCGCCTTAGCAGTTGTAGTTCGCCTATTATCCGACCCATCCGCTTCCCCATTATCCTGTCTCGCTGATCGCCCATTGCGACCTCCCTCCGCTCGATCATTGTCCTGCGAATCATTATTGCGCTGGGAATCGACCTGGGCATGAATGTCCGTCGACAACACCATTATGCTAAGAATTACGAAAAGAGACGCCCAGATACTTTTCACGCTGTTGTTCCTCAAAATTTGGGCTGATCAATCAAATGAAGCTGACCGGAACGTCGGTCTTTGACCTCGATAAAATGAGACAATATAAGGAGTTAAATTTAGCCTATATTCTCTCTGGAAGGAACGGCATTATCAATTTTAATTACAGAGAATGATTTTTTCCAAAGTTTGTACTACTTTTTAAATTTAAAGCAGTGCAATACAAGCATATAGTATCCATAGTAACGTGAATCACCTCCAAAATCAAAGAGAAAAACCAGGACATCCGACCCTGAATTCTTAAAGAAATTCCAGCGCCAGACTGCCTCTCGTAAGCGGCAGGATTGTGTAACACCTTCCGCAAATGTTAGACTGAAAACGCAGATATTTGTTCCCTGTCTTTTCTGTTTTTTCAGAGGCTCTGATGAAATTTCCTCGAATTGTGCTCTGTTTTTTAACCATCATTCTCTTTAGCGCATGGCAAACAAGCCAGGCTGCTGACCCGAATATTATCTACATCCTTGCTGATGATATGGGGTATGGCGACATACGGGCCCTCAATCCAGACTGTAAAATTGCGACACCGCATCTGGACCAGTTAGCTCAGAAAGGCATGATCTTTACAGACGCACACTCCAGCTCTTCCGTCTGTACGCCCACCCGCTATGGAGTTCTCACAGGTCGTTACAATTGGCGTTCCCGCCTGAAAAATGGCGTGCTCTGGGGCCTGTCCCGGCGCCTGATAGAACAAGATCGACTGACTGTACCAGACTTGCTGAAACAACATGGCTATTACACTGCCTGTGTTGGTAAATGGCATCTGGGCATGGATTGGACGCTCAAACAGGGCGGCTTCGCGACAGAGAAATCATTCAATAAAAAAACGAACCCGGGCTGGGAAGTTGATTACTCCCAACCCATTCAAAATGGCCCGAACAGCGTAGGCTTCGACTATTTCTTTGGTATCAGCGCCTCGCTGGACATGCCCCCTTATGTCTATATCGAAAACAATCATAGCCAGGGAATTCCGACTGTCACGAAAGCATTTTTTCGAGACGGCCCTGCGCATAAGGACTTTGAAGCGATTGATGTCCTGCCCCGTATCACTACACAAACCGTGGACATCATCAATCAACGATCCGAGGCTGCCAAATCGGGTAAGCCTTTTTTCATTTACTTCCCCTTGAATGCACCGCATACTCCCATTCTTCCCACTCCCGCCTGGCAAGGTAAAAGTGGAATCAACGCTTATTGTGATTTTGTCATGCAGGTTGATGATACGCTAGGACAGGTCATGCAGGCACTCAAAACGCAAGGCATTGCCGAAAACACACTCGTCATTTTTACCGCCGACAATGGCTGCTCACCGGCTGCCAATTTCAAAGAGATGGCAGACAAAGACCATCAACCCAGCTATCGCTTTCGTGGACATAAAGCGGACATCTATGAAGGCGGACATCGCGTTCCCTGCATTGCCAATTGGCCAGCACGCATTAAAGCAGGTACTCACTCCGATCAACTGACCTGTCTAACCGATCTATTGGCGACTGCTGCTGACATCATCGGTGCTAAACTTCCCGACGATGCCGGCGAAGACAGTGTCAGCATACTACCGGCACTCGAAGGTAAAGCTACCGCACCCCTCAGAGAGGCAGCCGTCCATCATTCGATCCGTGGCGCATTTTCTATCAGAAAAGACCACTGGAAACTGGAACTCTGCCCGGGTTCAGGAGGCTGGAGTTTTCCTAAACCAGGTAAAGATGATCTGAGTCAACTCGCCGGGATTCAACTTTATAACTTGAACGACGATGCAGGCGAACAAAAAAACATACAACACCTGCATCCTGAAATCGTAAAGGATTTAACAACATTACTACAGAGTTATGTAGAACGTGGTCGTTCTACTCCCGGAAAACCACAGCAGAACAATGGCACCGTGAATATTTTCGAAGCGGGAAAATCAGCTCAAAAAATGAAAAAGCCAACCAAAAAACGTCAGAAGGCCAAATCTTAAACAATGGACGAATGACAGCAAACTATCTCCTTTTAAGTTATCAGCTTACGTCGATATACCGACTTCCGAATCAGACCCTCAATCTTAAAAACTTGAAATTACTGCAAATTGAAGTTATCCTTAACCTCTGTTGCGTCTCCCTGTTGCGTCTCCTGCGGAAAGGTCAATCAGACTCATTTCCCAACGATATATTCAGCCCGTCAGACAATGGTGTCTGACTACCGTCCCCCGAACTCGGCAGTTCTGACGGACCGGCATTACTTTCAATTGTCTCACCAGGTCAATCCTTGAGATTGTTGCTGTCTTACCGGAAACGACCTGTCAGGAATTGAACGCGTATGTATGGTTCACAAGTTGCACGATTTGCGATTAGCATTCTCTCGGTTGTGCTCGCCTTCAATCTGATACCTCCCTCTATCTCCCAGTCGGCTCCTAAGACAGAGTCAAAACCAGGGGCTGCCCCTCAGATTGATTTCAAAAAAGCAATCCAGCCCATTTTTGTCAAACATTGCCAGGACTGTCACGGCCCCGATGCCCGTGAAGGGGGCTTACGTCTGACCAATCGTAAAAACATTCTGATGCGAAATGATTCCGGAGAACCGGCAATCGTTGCTGGTAAAAGTGATGCAAGTATTCTCATGCACCGCGTCTCATCTCAAGATGAAAAAGAGCAGATGCCACCCGCTGACACAGGGGAACGTCTCTCAAAACAGGAAATCCAAATTCTGAAACAATGGATCGATCAAGGAGCCATCTGGCCTACAGATTCAGATGCACCCGGGCACTGGGCATATACCTCTCCCGTAAAAAGTCCACCGCCAACCATGAATGGTTCGCCTCAAGTCAATAACCCGATCGACGCTTTTGTGGTTGATCAACTGCAACGAAATACAAAATCGCTGTCTCAAGCACCAGAGGCCGAACCAGCACGGTTACTGCGCAGAGTCTCGCTAGATCTAATTGGCCTGCCCCCCACAACCGAAGCCGTGCGCGCATTCGAAAAAAATCCCTCACCGGAAGCTTACGAAAAAATTGTCGATTCCCTGTTAAAATCCCCACGTTACGGAGAAAAATGGGCACGACCCTGGCTCGACATGGCGCGCTATGCCGACTCGAATGGCTTTCAGGCTGACCAACTACGCAAGATGTGGCTGTATCGCGACTGGGTAATCAACTCCCTCAATCAGGATCTCCCCTTCGATCAGTTCTCCATTCAGCAAATTGCCGGCGACCTGTTACCTCAGCCGACCATCGATCAAAAAATTGCGACGGGTTTTCATCGCTGTACGACCTGTAATGTCGAAGCAGGTGTGGACCCTGAAGAAAATCGAGTGAATCAGATTTTTGACCGCGTGAACACAACCGGCTTAGTCTGGCTGGGAACGACATTTGAATGTGCCCAGTGTCACAATCATAAATATGACCCGTTCTCACAACAGGACTATTATCAGATCTTTGCATTTTTCAACAATACACCGCTGGAAGTTAAACAACTCGGAAAATCTGTGACGTTTGATTTCACAGGCGCCAATTTCTCCCTGCCTTTGAAGGCGAAAGAGAAAAAAACCAGAGAAGAGCTGACCAGTCAGAAAGTTGCCGTTCAGAAAAAAATGAAAACACGCGAGAAAGAATTGCAAAAAGGATTCCCACAATGGGAAGAAACCATGCTCGCGATGTTGGAGAACAGCGAAGAGAGCGCAAAGGTTCCCGCACCAATTCAAAAAATTCTCCGCACCAAAACCAAAAAACGAACGGACAAACAATCAAAACAGTTAACAAGCCTGCAACAAAAGCAGGACCCATCCTATGCAGACCTGCAAAAAGAGCAAAATCGAATCCTCAAGGAATTGAAAGCACTCGAACCCGATACGACGCTGGTAATGGTCGAAATGGATCAGCCTCGAATGAACAATATTTTCAAACGCGGTGACTTTCTCAACAAAGGGGCCTCAGTCAAACCCCAGACCCCCGACGCATTGCATCCTCTAAAGACCCAGGGTCAACCCAACCGCCTCTCATTTGCGAAATGGCTGGTCGCGAAAGAGAACCCACTGGTAGCCCGCGTGACAGTCAATCGCTGGTGGGCTCAATTCTTTGGCCACGGGATAGTAGCGACCCTGGAAGATTTTGGCAGCCAGGGCGATGCTCCCACCCACCCGGAACTCCTCGATTGGCTCGCAGTAGATTTTATGGAACACAACTGGTCGATGAAACACATCCATAAGACGATTGTCATGTCGGCCACTTATCAACAATCTTCAAAGGTGACTCCAGAACTTCTCGAAGCCGACCCCTATAATCAACTTTATACGCGCGGCCCACGACTACGACTTTCAGCAGAATCGATTCGGGATAATGCACTGGCAATCAGCGGTCTACTATCGACCAAAATGGGAGGTCCCCCCGTCTATCCACCTCAACCAAAGGGGCTCTGGAGACACGTAGGTCGAAATGCACCCAAGTACCTAACTTCAACTTCTGAAGACCGCTACCGTCGAGGAGTTTATGTGATTTGGCGACGCAGTGCCCCTTATCCCAGTTTTACCAACTTCGATGCCCCCGACCGTGGCGCCTGTGTAATCAACCGCTCGCGGACCAACACGCCCCTACAGGCACTCACACTCTTGAATGATCCTGCATATATTGAAATCGCCATCGGTCTGGCCAGACGACTCGCAACTACAGAGCAGCCTGCTAATCTGACTGACAGGGATCGCGTAGCCTATGCATTCCGATTGTGCTTAGCCCGGAAACCAAAGACCGAAGAAGTAAACCATCTCACCAAAGTGTTCCAACAGGAACTAAAATATTTTCAGGATCATCCCCAGGCGGCTCAAAAATTGATTTCAGCAGAACACCGCCCGGAAGGAGTAGGCGCATCGCGCATGGCAGCATGGCTGTATATCGCTAATATTCTGCTAAATCTGGATGAAACGATTACAAAGGGCTGATCATGAACGACCACCTGCAACAATTGCTGAATTATACCCGTCGCGAATTTTTTCAACGCGCAGGCATGGGCGTTGGCGGCGCTGCATTGACAGCCTTACTGTCTGACAGCTTGGGGGCGGCTACTCCGTCTTCAAACAATTCAATGGCAGTCCAAAAATCACACTTTCCTCCCAAAGCGAAAAACGTAATCTTCCTGCATATGGTAGGAGCACCTTCACATCTCGATCTATACGATGCTAAACCAAAACTACAGGAGCTGGATGGCCAACTGGTTCCCGATAAACTCTGGGAAGGTTTACGACTCGCGTTTATTCGTGAGCAACCTAAACTCATGGGTAGCCCGTTTGCCTTCAAGCAACAGGGAGAAGCAGGCATTCCCATTTCGGAACTGATGCCGCATCTCGGATCGGTTTCCGATGAACTCTGCATGATCCATTCTCTCAAAACCGAACACTTCAACCATGCACCAGCGCAACTTTTTTTTCAGACCGGCTTCTCCCGCTTTGGTCGTCCTTCCCTGGGCTCCTGGGTGAATTATGGCCTGGGTTCCGAAAACAGCAACCTGCCCGGATTTGTAGTGCTGATCACAGGCAACGTCGCGGGGGCGGGTAACAGCCTGTGGGGCAGCGGCTTTCTACCCAGCATTTATCAGGGTGTGGAATTTCGGTCACAGGGTGATCCCGTCCTGTTTCTTTCCAACCCGAAAGGCATGACCGGCGAAGACCGTAAACGCATTATCGATAGTGTCAATCATTTGAATAAAGTCCAGTTGGCAGATGTCGGTGACCCGGAAATCGCAACACGGATCAATCAATACGAAATGGCGTATCGCATGCAGTCTGCCGTTCCGGATCTGATGGATATTTCGGATGAGCCAAAACACATTCATGAGCAATATGGGACACAGCCCGGTAAAGCAAGTTTTGCGAATAACTGCCTCCTGGCCAGGCGACTCGTAGAACGCGGCGTCCGGTTTGTACAACTCTTTGATCAGGGCTGGGACCATCACGGTAATCTTGTCAAAAGTATTAAAAATAAATGTAAACAGGTGGATCAACCCATTGCCGCTTTGATCAGAGACTTGAAACAACGCGGATTGCTGGATGATACACTGGTAGTCTGGGGCGCTGAGTTCGGCAGAACACCCATGGTTCAGGGAGACCGAAAAACTCCGGGCCGCGATCATCACAAAGATGCGTATACCGTCTGGATGGCAGGTGGCGGCGTCAAACGCGGATTTGCTTATGGCAAAACAGATGACATCGGGTTTAACGTTGCAGAAAACCCTATGCACGTTAACGATTTTCATGCCACGCTATTGCATCTGTTAGGCATGGACCACGAACGACTCACATTTAAATTTCAGGGACTCGATATGCGAGTCACCGGTGTCGCCGGCAATGTCGTTCCTGAAATTATTGCCTGAAGAAACTAGACTGAGAAATTCAACTGAGAAATTCAACTGAGAAATTCAACTGAGAAAATCCAACTGAGAAAAATTCTCGGTTCAGTCATGCGATCGTAGCATGGGTTCGATTTCGACAACAAAATCGTTTGCAGCGGTAAAGTTGCGATAAACTGAGGCAAATCGAACGAAGGCCACCTGATCGACGTCTTTCAGAACAGCAGAAACCTGCTCACCTATAAAACGGGAGGGAACTTCGCGATCGAAGTTCTCATAGATTTCCGCCTCAATCTGTGACACGATCGCTTCTATTTGATCGGGGCTAACCGGCCTTTTATAACAGGCCGTCTCGACTCCTTTGACCATCTTTGTGCGATCAAAGGGCACGCGAGCACCATCTTTTTTGATGACTTTCAACGGCGACTCTTCAATCTTTTCGTAAGTCGTATAACGCTTCCCACAAGCCAGACACTCCCGCCGCCGGCGCACACTGAAAGGTTGACTCAAACGAGAATCAATTACTTTCGTCTCACCATCACGACAAAAAGGGCACATCATAAACGACGCGACTCCTGGTAACTAAACAACAACACAACCTCTGCACTAAGAGACAAAGCCAGCTTACACATGCCTAAAAGTAACATGATCGAAACTAATTCACCAGTCAATTATTCAGAAATCACGATTTTTTAAAGGTTTACGAACATCAAATAGGATATACATGACAGGGAATCTAACGAGTTATTCCATAGGTTGATCCAGAATTTCTTCATGAGCCACAGATTCATCGACGTCCGCTTTGAGATCATCCAACGTTTCAATGAGCTCTGCTTTGACTCCATATACAACGTATCCCAATAACACCAGAAAGGCCAAACCGCTGGTGATTAGTAAGATTGTCCAGATTGTCATCCACACATACATGGTTATTCTTTCATCAATCTTATGAGACGGCGGTCGTGTTTACTGACTCTGGTCGAGTGGTTTTATCGGGAAAAATCAGCGATCCAGCAATGTAAAGTATGATAGAAAACACAAACGTCAATAAAGTGAGATGGGTTCCATTCACTTCCATTTGGATAAACTTCTTAACTACGACCGGATCGACCATCTTAGGTTCTTCAGACTTTTCCTTGCCAACTTCCCCTGCCATTGGATTCTTAGCCTCAATCGAATTGACATTCTCGGCTTCCAACGAGATCGGTTTTTCGATGCTCACCGTATTAAAGTCATTGATTATTTTGACACAAGGTCCCATGGCTGAAAGCCCCATTAATCCACCTAGAATTGCCGCCAGTGCTCCTATTTGACTACCCCGTTTCCAATACAAGCCTCCTACAATTGTGGGAAGCGCCCCAGAAAAATAAACCGCTCCTGTCGCAGCGAGATAGCTCCATAAATTACCGCTAACTTCATACCAAAGCCCCCAAATGAGTAACATCGCACCAATCACAAAAATTGAAATGCGCGTCACTAAAATACGGGAACGCTGACTCATCGGCCCCGCAATCGGTGCCACAATATCCTGAGTAATCACGCCGCTCCAGCAGAGCAGGTAACTGTCATGTGTTGACATAAAAGCCGCGATCATGCCCGCAGTAACCAGTCCCAATAACCCCGTGGGCACTACTTTCGCCAGAAACAGAGGCATAGCTGAGATCGAGGTAATAGCGGGATTCGTCTTCACCGCTTCTTCAAAATCAGCAAACAGTTGTGGCTGCGAAGCAAAAAAAGCAAACGTGCCAATACCCCAGAAAACCGGTAACGCGCGCCGTGCCAGAAACGAAACTGAGCTTAATGAATAGAGCTTCTGAGCCACTGCGGCACTCTGACAGGAAAGGGTTCTGGCGGCACTCGTCGGCCATAACATTGCTGCCGCTCCCATCACCATCACCATTTCAATGATGTTCAACCAGCCGATCCCTTTCCCTTTACCGGAAGGATTGTGGGAATCGAAAGGATTAAAATAACCGTTTTGCTCTGTGACAATCGCCGCAAATCCATCCCAGCCAATCGAACAAAATACCACGACTGTGACAATCACCATACCGGTACCCAGAATCAAAAACTGAATCAGGTCGGTAATCACCACCGACACCATCCCGCCTAAGACCGTGTAAAACAGCACGAGCAATAACAGTCCGGTCATGATCAGTTTGAGCGACATTTCATCCTGCAAACCGGAAATCGCCGTCACAAACTGAGAACCCGCTTTCAGAAACAGACCCATATTCAACACGCCTGAAACCACCATGACGATCGCCCCGACGACACGGACATTTAATGAATAACGTTTTTCATAATATTCCGGAATCGTCATGACCGAAGATTCACGCAGACGGTATACAACAAAACCGGTCATACCAATCAACAGAACGGCTCCCGCTTCCACAAATGCGAGGTACAAAGAGGCATACTGCTGTTTATAACCAAGCTCAGCCATGTACATGACGGTGATTAAACCAAGTTCCGTCCCCGTCATCGTTGCCAGCGCCAGACGCAAGCGGAGCTTTCGACCCGCCACGAGATAATCAGAAAGGTTTCCGACGTAACGATTGGCCCACAAACCAATTACGATCGATGACAACAGATAGCAGGCGACGATCGACCAGTCCAACCAGGTGAAATTTGTATCGTAAAGAGAAATAACTGGCCTCCCCCTGCCCGCGTTTTCAATGACACATAATGGATTTTCACGTAAAACAGCTCAAAGGTTTCATTTAGCAGCGGTTGCAATCAAAGACCATTCCTTTTACCATATGTCGCTTCGCAATGCGGCACGGGTAAGAAATCCGTTTGACCAGTTGATCAGCACGCTGATTCAGCGCATCTTGCGAAAGTTACACCACTATGCCAGTTTTGACAGTGAATTTCCATAGTAAATGACTGTCATCGAAATAACATCTAAATAAGAGGGGATGACACCGTGTCACTCGACAAAAGTTTAAAAAGTAAAAGTACGCTGGTCCGCGCACGCAACGTTTTGAAGCGTGCAGAACGGATTGAAAAATTGAAATTCGAAGACCGCTGGGTCGAAGGACAAAACGCCCTCGGCTTGCCCAAAGTGCGCGTCGAAAAAGTCTCGCTGGGTAAGAAAAAGAAGAAGAAGAAAGAAGAAGACGAAGCGTAATCTCACCGTCTGAATCATCTAAGCTCACATCGTGCGCAGCACTGTTCATCTCAGCTTGATGAATGTGCCGCGCACTATTTTTTTCCCGTGATCTGAGAAACCATTCCCCACACCCTCTCCTCTCCCATATTCCTTCCACGTTTCCACCCACATTTCCCCCTCCAGATTTACACTGCAGATTTACACTGCATAAACAGAACTTGACAGCGTCCCGTCCTTCGCGATTATGCGTTTTTACGCGTCGCGCGCGGGATGCGATATTTGAGCACTGCTTTTTGCGAACACTGAAGATCTCACTACTATAAAAGTCCCTTTGTTTTGAAAATCTTCACCTGATAAATCAACACCGGTTCCCAATGTCTCGTAACTTATCGACACGCTTCGGCACGCGTTTAACGCACATTGGCACGCGTTTGGCAGATTTTGGTCACCATTCGCTATACTTCGAACACAATTCAGCTTGACACCCTCACGCCCTTCAGCAAAATGATTCACAGTCAAAGTCATCATCATCAGAATAAACGAGACCCCAGAACCAGCCAACATTAACAAAACCCTGAGCGGCTCGGCGCTAGCCTAATGGCACTTACTTTACTTTTTCCTTATGAAGGATCGGAGTCTTTTTTTCG
>NZ_CALEMX010000432.1 GCF_937910335.1 uncultured Gimesia sp.
CGACTTGCGACATATGAAGTGGGAAAATCTCCCTCATGGGTCGAGATCGTCAAGTTTCCCTAGTCCGCAATTTCTTGACCAAAATAGTCGCTGATCGAGTTATTCAATTGAAATTGCTCAGATCTGTTATTTTTTAAGTCGATGAATCAAGCATGATATATCCGATCTAAGGATAACTATGCGCAGCGCTGAGTGCCCTGCTTTGACATCGCCTTATTAAATCAATCTTATGAAGAGAAAGGCTCACTATGCGCTCTTCTGTTTATTCTCTTGTGATCATGTCCTCATTTTTCCTGACGATGGCAGTATTTGGCCAGGAGCAGAAACCTCTTCAGGTATCTCCGGAAAAGAGTAATCCACAGGTGACGATCACAGCAAAGTCTAGTTCCAGTCATCACCAAACTGGTTCTCAAAAAGTCTATCAACGGATGAGTACGAGTCAAAAATTGATCCATCAAAGAGCTCTTGCCCAGGCTGAGCAACGTGTTCGAAGGATTAATGATCGACACCGAATGGGAATCTCGCTAAGTCGACCAACTGTCACCAAGAGCATATTTCCATCAAACGTCGAGATTTTACAACCGGCACCGACTTTGTACTACAACCCTTCTTATTTTTACAGCTCCTGGTATAGGCCATAACGAAATGGAACACAACGAAGTTAAACTCTTGAAGTATGATTCGTTGTGAGCAGTTGAGCGGACTGCTGACATTCTGATTCCTTACCGCGAATTGAGTAGGCTGTTAAGGTTTAGGTGGAAGTGATTTCACAAACTTGACGGCCTGACTGACCCAATATTTAAGGTCGTCATCCTCCTCAAAGCCTGGTTGTTCTACAAATATCATGCTCTTCATTGGTTTGCCAGTAAAGTCCATTTCTCGTGTGTAAGGCATTTCTAATGCCTTCATCGCGTTTTTTTCTCCCAGACGTAACATCAATTCATTCTGTGTGATACCACAGCACATGTTTCCGTGTAGCATATAACAGAGTCCACCAAACATTTTTCGCTGGGAAAATCCTTGCTGACGCTTCAATAATTTGTGAACCCGTTCGGCAAGTGTTTCGTCATAAGCCATATCGGAACCGCAATCTAAAGTACTGATTTTGTTTAAATCATTATCGCCCGGTTACCTGAATGAGAGAAAATCAATGTTCCATTTCTTTCCACAATAATTGAACTTCCATACCTCTCCATTTCTTTGCAGGGGTAGAAGTTAATTTCATTTCAAAAGAATTGTTTTTGTTTCGAATGTGTGCCAGTGCTCGTGGTGCAAACTGAAAGAGCAGTTCTAAATTCATCTGATGTATTGTATCAGCAGGATCAGTTTTTGTTGGATTATCCAGTCGGATAAAGCATTCATAAACTGCCGTTGGTTGGTTTTGAATCCATTGATCGAGAGAAATACGTAGGTGATCTTCAGACAAAACTCCGCCAATTTTCTGCCAAGTTTTTGTGTTCTGAGAGATGAATACCCGAGGTAGAATATCATTCGTCTTTAATTTCAGGTCGAGCGTCCCTCTTAAAAAGACATAAGGCCATTTGAAGTGCCACTGACGCTGATTAGACTGAGTCTGTTTTAGATTTTGTGTTTGGTTAACGATGCGTTTTAAGGTTCCATTACCGACAATCGGTGGTTTTACTGAATTGATTATTGTTTTCTGATGGAAAAATTCCGGGTTTGTAAATCGAAATTCAACTTGGTCCAAAGGTTCCAGTATGGGGGCCAGGACAGAGTCTATTATAGCGGGGCGTCTTTCAGAAAACTGATTATCGTGAGTTGAAGTATATAGTTTGGCAATCTGCTGTGAGGAACTGCCGATCGGATCTCGAGGCGTAGATGTTATTAATTCGGGATACTGGGAAAGTTCTTCGACTCCGGCAATCACTCCCAACTTGTTTCGATAAAAAGCCTGGTGATCTGGATCAAACATATGCCAGCGTTTGTCGTAGAATGCTTCTGCGACCACGTGTCCTGAGAGGCCCCAGGTACGGCTCTGCAACCCCGCTTTTCGTGCTAAGACCGTGAAGTTCGTGGCACAATCATCGCAGAATCCGTAGCCATAGACATTGAGGAATTTAACAGGGTCGTGAATTTCATCCCCCGCTTCCGCTGGGTAGTAATGATAGCGCCAGTCAACCAGCAATTTCCAAATGGCGAGGGCTTTCTCTTCTTCTTTCATACCAGGTTTTAATATACTAGCCAGGATTGCATCCTGACTAGTAAGATCGGGTGAGCCTTTTCGTTTCCAGGAAGGTAATACTTTGACTTTGGAATCCAGATTACGCCAGACCATTTTAACAGGTTGTATTTGTTGTTCAGATGATAAAGGGTATTCGATTTCTGTTTGAACTGATTTCAGAATGAACGATGATTGTTTTTCAATATATAATTCCTTACTAACCAGTTCATAT
>NZ_CALEMX010000433.1 GCF_937910335.1 uncultured Gimesia sp.
ATTGCCGGGGAATCGATCCGTTGTGCATCATGCGATTGTCTTTATTCGTCCGCCCGATGGATCAAAATTCCGGGGCATTGGCTGGTTAACCGCGTATGTGCCGGGACAGCGGATTAAACTGTTGCCACCCGGACGTGGTCGCAGAGTTCCCGCTGGCTCGAAACTGGTCTTTCAGATGCATTATACGCCTACAGGGTCGATCGAAGAGGATGTTTCTAAAATCGGACTGCTCTTTGGTAAGGAAGAAGAGATTACGCACGAAGTCTACACATTAATCGGCATCGATCAGGAATTTGAAATTCCGCCCCATACCAAAGACTTTCCGGTCACCGCGAAAGTCCGCCACATCCCTCCCGAGGCAGAACTCCTGGCGATTGCTCCGCACATGCATTTGCGCGGAAAGTCGTTTCGCCTGTTTATGAAACAAAAAGAGAAAGACGATTCCCAAATTTTGCTGGATGTACCACATTATGACTTTAACTGGCAGCATATTTACGAATTGAGCCAGCCGATGAAATTGAACTCGATTGAATCGCTTGAGTTTACCGTCAAGTTTGATAACTCTAATGAGAATCCCTTCAATCCCGATCCCAATGAATATGTGACCTGGGGAGATCAGACCTGGGAAGAGATGGCGATTGCGTTTTTTGAAATCGCGGAACCACGCGTAAAAAAGAAAACGAAAGCAAAGCCAGGCAAGAACAAAACAATAAGTGAAGCGGAGCGAAAGCAGCGCGTGGATAAGTTTGTAGCGGAATTCAAAAAACGTTTTGACAAAAACAAGGATGGGCAAGTTGAACTGGATGAAATTCCTCTTGCTGCCCAGCGATTTGGTAGAATTCGTGACTTTAACGGCGATGGATTGATCCAGGTAGATGAACTGAAAATACCTGTGCGTTAAACAGCAGCTCTTCGATTTGAGATTTCGCGTTCGGTCCTCTCAATCCACTTTATTTTTCAAATCCAGTTCTGACAGAAGGTGAATTGAGAGTGTCGCGTACGTTTAATCGTTGTTCGGTCTGGATGGTTGATCATCCTGCGATGGTCACGGTGTTGATTCTGATTTTAAGCGGAATTGCCCTCATGGGCTATACCATGCCGGAAAGGGTCCGCGACTGGTTTACCCCTGCCCCTGTCGAACAGGTACAACAGAAAACGTCAAAGCCGCAGGTAAAACGGGAACGTCCGCCGGATGTTGATCCGATCAGCCTGACAGATGCTGACACCATTCTGGTAATTGACTCGGATGAGTTTTTTACGACTGAAGGCATTAAAGCACTCCGCTCAATCGTCGAAGAGGTTGAGGCACTCGATTATGTCAAAAGTGTTTTCTGGCTGGACGATATTCCGAATCTCAATATCTTTGGGTTGCGCGAGCCGTTAATTCCCAACGAACGCGCTTCGGAAAAACGATTAGTGGCGGCGAAACAAAAAACCATAAATCATCCCCTGGTGGGTGGCCAATTACTGTCTGTGGATGGTCGCACTCTATTGATGATGGTCAAATTTGACTGGTTTAAGGTGAGTGATGACGAAGAATGTACCGCCGGTTTAAAACAGGTTGCGGAAAAAGTGGCCGCTGAATATCCGGAACTCAACTTTTCCTTTATGACAACCGGGCGCGTGCCAATCTATCTGACAGCGGTTCGCACGCATAACGCCAATAAAGTGAAGTATCAGTTGATTGGTTATGGGATGATTATTCTAATGGCCATCTTCCTTTTTCGGGGAATTTCAGCCGTCATCATTGTGGCGCTGGCACCTGCATTTGGTGTGTTTCTGACAATGGGAATCATTCAGTTTCTTGATTTCCAGGATAATCCTTTTAACGATGTTGTGTTACCTGTACTGCTCAGTTTAGTCGGCCTGACGGATGGTGTGCACCTGATGGTGCAGATCAGACGACATCGGGCTTCGGGTCTCAGTTCAAAAGCAGCCGCCCGGCGTGGCATTCAGGAAGTGGGTCTCGCCTGTGCTTTAACATCGCTGACAACGGCAATCGGCTTTGGTTCGCTTTCACTGGCACATCATGAAACCGTGCGCCAATTCGGTTATAGCTGTGTGATTGGTGTGATCCTGACGTTCATCGCTGTGATTACTGTCATTCCCCTGGCCTGCCGGACCTGGCTGGGACGTTCGATTCATAAGGGATTTGGAAAAGGGATCATTGATCAACACCTGGGGCGCATTAGTGTGATCATAGATCTGGTTTTGAAACGAACAAAACTGATCAGTTCATTGGGAATTGGAATCACGGCCGTATTGATTATGATTTCCTTAACGCTGCGGCCCGACGAACGGCGTGCGAATATGTTGCCCGAAGGATCGGAGGCGGCGCTGGCTTTGAGTCATATGGATCAGGCAATGGGAGGGTTGGAGCACTCGCTTGTTCGTGTTTCCTGGAACGAAAAAGTGGAATCCGATTCTTCGGAAGTCTTAATTGCCATCAGTAAAGTCGATGATTTATTAAATCAGGAGTCTTTGATTGGGCATCCGATTTCGATTCGCAATATTCTGGGGGCATTGCCCGGCGAGGGGGAGCCAGAAGAGCGAATGTCGATGATGGATTTGCTGCCACCTCAATTGAAGCGTGCGTTTTATACGCCGGAATATCGTCAGGCCGAGGTGAGCTTTCATGTTCAGGACCTGGGAATTGCGAAATATGGACCGACGTTTACGAGAATCGAAGCAGGGTTAAATGCACTTGAGGTTGAGCACCCTCACTTTCATTTTGAACTGACAGGTTCGGCTGTCTGGCGTTGGCGGAACCTGTATCAGATCGTGGTTGATTTGGCAGCCAGTCTGGGAAGTGCGGCGATCATCATTTTGATTGTGCTGGCATTTGCCTTCCGTTCATTGCGACTGGGATTGATTTCCATCGTCCCAAACATGTTTCCCCTGGCGGTGACGGGAGCGTTTCTTGTGTTTACCGGACAGGCGCTGGAAATTGTCAGCGTGTGTGCGTTTACCGTTTGTCTGGGGATTGCCGTTGATGATACGATTCATTTTCTGACTCGTTTCCGTGAAGAACAGTTGCATGTCGAAAGCGATCACGAAGCGATCCGCCGTGCCTTTACGGGAGTCGGAACGGCGCTCATCATGACGACCGTGATCTTAGTCGCCGGTTTTTCGACCGTTATCTTCAGCGACATGCGCGATCAGCGGATTTTTGCCATCATGAGTGGTCTGACGATTTCCTCTGCTCTGTTTGGGGATCTGGTATTCTTGCCGGCACTTCTGGCGCAGTATGCCAAACGTTCTCAAGTTCCCGCGATTGAAGAAGCGGAAACGAACTTTGAACAGCCGGTGTCTGAAACCTCGCTTGTCGAATCACAGTCAGACTAAGGCTTTCTTGGTGATCCTCTTTCGCTGAAACGCAATCAGTTTCATGATACTAAATAAAGTTAAATATTTGACATTGTCCTCTCGGTACGTTATAAAAGAACACTATCCAATAGCCGTCTCTGATCGATTTCAGATTGGAGAGGCTCCCACCTGAAACCGTGTTCCCTCTCACCAAGGAACAGCGATTTGTTAAACCAGTTACGACGAAACTCACTCTTGTTGTTTGCGTTGCTTGTGTTCTGTTCTCGGGTTCCCTGCGCTTCCGCAGCCGATCAACGGCTGACATTTGAAAACGATATCCGTCCCATTTTCAAAGCGTATTGCTTTCATTGTCATGGGGAAGAAAAAGAACTTTCCGGCGATTTGGATTTACGGCTTCAACGGTTGATTCTGAAAGGTGGTGAGTCAGGCGAAACGATCGTGCCTGGCAAGCATGCTGAGAGTCTGCTTTTTGAGTACGTGGAATCGGGAGATATGCCACCTGATGAAAAACAACGATTAAAACCGGAAGAAGTTGAGCTGATTGCAAAATGGATTGATCAGGGCGCACCGACGGCAGGCCCGGAGCAGACTGGTGATATCAAGCCCGGAGATTTTTTGATTACCCGGAACGAGCGCTCACATTGGGCATTTCGTCCGATTAAAAAGTCAGCGGTACCGGTGGTCGTCGCATTAACAAAAAAGCAAACAGAGAACGAAATTAACCCGATCGATGCATTCATTGCCCGCAAACTGAAAGAGAAAGGTCTCTGGTTTTCGCAATCTGCAAATCGTCTGACGTTAATCAGACGGGCCGCCTATGATTTAACAGGCTTACCTCCGTCTCCCGAAGAATTAAAGCAGTATCTGGCAGATCAGTCACCGGATGCCTACGAAAAAATGATTGATCGCTTGTTGGAGTCGCCTCACTATGGTGAGCGCTGGACGCGGCATTGGCTGGATGTCGCGGGTTACGCTGATTCAGAAGGCTACAATGATAAAGATATTATTCGTGCCGATGCCTGGCATTATCGAGATTATGTCATTCGCTCATTGAATGCCGACAAACCCTGGGACCAGTTTATTATTGAACAGTTGGCCGGCGATGAGTTGGTGAAAGCCACACATGCTTCTGCACAGAAATTAGTGGATGGGGATGTTGCGACACGCGATAAATTAACGGCAACAGGTTTCCTGCGTCTGGCCCCCGATGGGACCGGATCCAGTCCCATGGATCCTGCGATAGCTCGCAATCAGGTGATTACGGAAAGCGTCAAGATAATTTCTTCGTCTCTTTTAGGTATGACCATCGGCTGTGCTGAGTGTCATCATCATCGATTTGATCCCATTCCACAGCAGGATTTTTACCGTTTACGAGCCGTGATTGCGCCTGTGTTTGATCATGAAAAATGGCGTGTTCCTACGAATCGACGTGCGGCTTTAATGTCGGAGGCAGATAAAGCGAAAGCGGCAGAGCTTTCGGCAAAGGTTAAGAAGCTCGATGAACAGCATAAACAGAAAAAAGCGGAAGTCACGCAGCTGATTTTTGAGAGAGTCCTTACAGAAATTCCCGAAGCGGAAAGAGAACAAGCAAAAGCAGCCTATGAAACGGAGCGTAAAAAGCGGACCGCAGAGCAGGCTCAACTTCTCAAAAAGAAGTTTCCGATGCTCGATCTATTGTCTCCCGGTACCCTGCATCTCTTTATCGCCCGCTATAAAGATGGGAATGAATTGAAGAAGCAGTTTGAAGCGATTAAGGCAGAGGCAGATAAAATACGAGCTAAAATTCCCCAGCCGGAATACATTCGCATTGCGACCGAAGATCCACAGCATATCCCTGACACGTTTGTTTTTTATCGAGGTGATATTTCCTCTCCCGAACCTGACAAAGTGGTGCCCGGCGGTCTGACCGTGATTGGTTCGGAATTGCAGAATCGATTTCCATTGAACAATCCTGAATTGCCAACATCGGGTCGCCGTCTGGCCTTTGCCCGTTATTTGACGAACGGAAAACATCCGCTGGTGGCGCGGGTCTTAATGAACCGTTTCTGGATGCATCATTTTGGTCAGGCGTTTGTTGATTCGACGGGAGATTTTGGGGCTCGTGCGAACCCGCCGACCCATCCTGAGTTGTTAGACTGGTTGGCCGCTGATTTTATGGAACAGGGTTGGCAGTTAAAACGGATTCACCGTTTGATTATGACGTCGCGTACTTATCGACAGACATCGACGACTCATTCCGAGCAGGCGGCTTCCATTGATGCTGATAATCGGCTGTTATGGCGCATGAATTTGCGACGACTGGAAGCTGAAGCGATTCGCGATGCGATTTTAGCCGTCAGTGGGGAACTGAATCGGAATCCGTTTGGTGAACCCGTTCCCGTTTCTTTATCAGATAGTGGAATCATCACAGTGGGTGCAGGAAAAGTTTCGAAGGATCGGCGTGAGTTAAAACGATCGATTTATGTTCAAGTCCGGCGTACTCAGCCGGTCACGATGCTGAATGCCTTTGATGCACCTAGTATGGAACCCAATTGTGAACGACGCGTTTCATCGACAGTGGCGACGCAATCGCTGGCATTGCTCAATAGCGAGTTTATCCGTAAGCAGTCCGTGGCATTTGCGAAGCGCGTGCTTTCCGCTGCAGGCAAAGAGGCCGATGATACAACGTTAATCAAAACGGCCTGGGAAATGGCGCTTAGCAGCCAGCCTTCCGATACTGAAATGTTGGCACTGCAAAAGCATATGCAGTTGCAGTTAAAAGAATATCAAGCGAGAAAAGTCAAAGATCCCCGACAGGAAGCACTGACATCATTATGTCATGTCCTGTTTGGAACCAATCAATTCTTGTATGTTGAATAAAAGTAAAATCGTGCTTCAGGTGAAAACGATCACCTGACGTAAATTCGATATTCTCCGAAGGGAGTTCATAGTGTCACAGAGTTTTGCAAAATCATCTGCCAGTTCGCGTCGTCATTTTCTGGCGCAGAGTGCATTCGGTGTTTCTTCGCTAGGTCTGGTAACCTTGTTGAAAGAGGAACAGCTTCTAGCGGCTCCTGAAAAACCTGAATTGGGAGAAGTTACACACGATCTGTTACCCAAAAAGACGAGCCACCCTGCCCGAGCGAAATCCATGATTTCCATTTTCTGTGGTGGTGGGCCCAGTCATATTGACCTGTTCGATCGCAAGCCGGTACTTGATGAGTACGCTGGAAAACGATTTCCGGGTGACGGAATTAAATATGATAATGCCGGTCAAGCCACGTCTATTATCATGCCTTCTCCGAACACGTTTAAAAAATGTGGTGAGTCGGGTATGGAAATTAACGTGGAAATGTTGCCTCAATTCGCGGAAATCGTGGATGACGTCACTCTGGTGCGTTCCATGCAGTTACCGAATATACGAAACCATGTGGCTGGCATGCGCGCGATGACGACGGGGCGCGCCCGTGAAGGCTGGCCCTCACTGGGAAGCTGGATCACCTATGGGTTGGGTTCAGAGACGCAAAATCTACCCGCATTTGTCGCGATTACAATCCCCAAAAATCCCGTTGGTTCCCCTTATTGGGACAGCCGTCAGTTACCGTCAATTTACCAAGGGACCGTCGTTAGAAAAACAGATCCCAAAATTGCGAATTTGAATCCGATCGCGCAGCTCCGAGGAAAGCCTCAGGGGAATCAATTGGATCTTCTGAAAGAATTGAACCAGATCCACCTCGAACGGCACCCGGGCGAAGATGACCTTTCCGCACGGATTGCCAGCTATGAGTTAGCGGCGCGGATGCAGACTGCAGCCACGGAAGCATTGGATTTATCAAAAGAGACAGAGGCCACCCATAAAATGTATGGTGCCGATGATCCTGTTACCAAAGAATTCGCCGATGCCTTAATTCTGGCCCGTCGGTTTGTAGAGCGTGGCGTGCGATTTGTGCAGGTCTGGAACTATGGCTGGGACATGCATGAGAACATCTTTGAGTATTTAAAGAGGCGGTGCGACGCTTCGGATAAACCCTCTGCGGCATTGGTCAAAGACTTGAAGAACCGTGGTCTGTTGGACTCAACGATCGTGCAATGGGGGGGCGAAATGGGACGTCTGCCTGTGATTCAGGATCGGGGTGAAGGCAAAAAGCCGGGACGTGATCATAATACGGAAGGTTTCAGTATCTGGATGGCAGGTGGCGGCTTGAAAGAGGGACATATTCACGGTGCCACCGATGACTTTGGCCATCGCGCGGTGGAGGATGTCGTCACCCAGCACGATTTTCATGCGACGCTGTTACATCAATTCGGATTGAAGGCTGAAGAATTACATTACGATCATAATGCACAACCTGTGGCCTTAGTGGAACCCGGTCAGGGAAAAGTCGCAACGGGTATCCTTAAGTAATCCAACTGGCAGGGATGAAGAAATGCAGAGTTTACGCTGGAGTCTCCTCGGGTTGTTTCTGTCTAGTATCGTTTCGTTTCAAACCGCTGTCGCTGAAGAACTGGTGGTCTCCTCTGCTTTTGAAGGAGGCTCAGCTGAGGTTCTGGAAATCGATCAGGAAAAGCGGTTGATCAAAATCCGCCCTGCAGGAAATCCTCAATTTGGGTGGCCCTGCTGGTGGTATTTTCAGGTCACGGGCCTTACTCCCGGCGAAGAAATTACAGTCGCCGTCGATGCGAATCAGTTGAAACAGGCTAGCGGGCGAAAGCTGGCATCCGCGTGGGCCTTACCCGATCAAGCTGCTTTCAGCACGAATCAGCGCACCTGGTTGCAGACACCTCCTGGGAAAAAGCAGGACGGGACATGTCGATGGAAGGTGAAAATTAATGCGAAACAAGCCTGGTTTGCCTGGGGGCCTCCCTATGTTCCCGGCGATGCGAATGCTTTGGTCAAACGATTGAGTCAGACACATGCGTATGCGACAAGTTTTGAGTTATGCAAGACGCGAGCGGGCCGTGTCGTGCCGGCGTTGCTTGTCTCTGAACCGGAACAGAAGTCAGACTCACGGATGGTGATCTGGGTTCAGGCCCGTCAGCATGCGTGGGAGTCGGGTGGGAGTTGGGTCGGACAGGGTTTTATCGAATGGGTGGTCAGCGATGATCCTCAAGCGGTTCAACTGAGAAACAAGGCGGACATCTATTACGTTCCCATTATGGATATCGATAATGTGACGACCGGCAATGGGGGTAAGAATCAAGTGCCCCATGATCACAACCGAGACTGGTCAAAACAGTCGCAATTTAACTCGGTGAAAACGGCGATGCGTTATTTAAAAGAATTAGATCAGTCGAGTCGGCTGGTATTGTTTATCGATTTGCATAACCCGGGTTCCAACTCGAAACGTCCCTTCTTTTTTGTGGCCCCGCCCGAACTGGCAACCAAACGAGGTGCCGAGTTGCAGGATGCGTTTATTGCAGCGTGCCGTTCTGAAATCACGAAGCCGTTTCAGCTAGACAAGAATACGCCCTCAACCGGCCCGAAGTATGACAAACTCTGGAAGCAGATTTCGAGTAACTGGGTTAGAAGCGAACTGAGTAAGCATGTCGTCGGGATTACGCTGGAAACATGCTGGAATACGCCGCATAGCAATACCACAGGTTACAAAACAGTGGGCCGTCAATTGGGGTTGGGGATCGCCCGATACCTGCAAACCGATCCACGGTAGTCTGGCGGGATTGATTGATGATGTGTGATGAGGAGAGATAGGTTCCGGACACGTTTGATTCACTCGATTTATTCACATGCGAGAAAATTGCATCCCACTCATCACTTGTAAATAATGGAAGGAAACGTGGTGTTAGTCTTCTCGCTTAAGTTCAAATTTTTCTATTAATTCTTTGATAATCTTCTGTTGGTCCTGATTGAGGTCTGTTCTTGATAGTACTGTTTTAATATCTGTAATAGCATGCTTGAAATTTTGTTGATAACCATACGCACAGCCTCGATTGATGAGTGCGTTTATGATTTCTTGTGCAGGTGCATCCGGCAATGATTCAATAATTTGAGTATAGTCAGCGATTGCTAAATCAAAGTTGTTCTGTACAAGGTAGCTACAGCCTCGATGAAAAAGAGTCGAAGCATGTAAATCTACAGAAGTGCCAGAACACAGTTCGATCGCGTCTGTAAAATCAAAGAGTGCTAATTTTAAATGATTATGATTGAAGTAAACGAGTCCTCGATTGTATCTCGCCTGAGCAATTAATTCTATCGGTGCTCCAGGTAGGTTTACGCAAACATGGCTATAATCAATTACTGCGGAACTGAAATTCTCTTGTGCATAGGATGCGTTACCTCGTTCGATAAAAGCGTCGGCAATTAATCTCACAGGAGCGTCCGGCAGGGTCTCGATGATATGTGTACAATCAGCGATTGCCAGATCAAAGGTTTTCTGATTAAAGTAAGTGATTCCTCGGTAGAGGAACGCTTCGGTTATCAAATTGACTGGAACGTCTGGTAAGGAGTCGATGACTCGCGAATAGTCGTCTCTTGCCAAATGAAATTGGTTCTGATTAAAGTAAACGCCACCTCGATTGATTAATGAATGAGTAACTACTTTAGCAGACACTCCTGTCAAGGAGCTGATGACACGCGTGTAATCAGCGATTGCTAATTCAGGTTTATCTTTACAGGCCGAAATCATGCCACGGTTGTGGAGTGCTCTGGCGAATTGATCGACTGATGCATCAGGCATGTTATCAATGACATGTTGATAATCAATGATTGCTAAATCATACTTTTCCTGATCTAAGAAAACATTTCCTCGATTAACGTGTGCTTCAGCAACGAATTCTAAAGGAACATTGGGGAGAATTTTAATAACTCGATCATAATCGACAATTGCCAGCTCAAAATTTAGCAGATCATTATAGGCTTTGCCACGATCTAGTAGAGCTCTGGCAAGATCTGAAACCGCGGATTCGGCGTTCTCGATGATCTTCGTCTGATTCGCGATTGCTAATTCAATGCTGTTCAATGTGTTGAACTCTAATTAGCCGACATTTCCCAGATGGGTTGAGCCGGGAAACGATCCAAGCTCGCAATGCCTCACAGATTAACATCTCGCCCCACCCTGTGTCTATCGCGGCAATTTCTTGCGGGTTCTCCGGGACGGTAAAGGTGATCGGAACCGAAACTGCAGAGGTCGACAACACCGCCTGCAGCAGGGCGAAATGCCAGGCAGTGGCGGCTTGTCCTACCGGCGCGGGTTAAGTGTGCTCAGATTGTAACGTATCATAGGGCGGCATGTCCGCCCTTAACCTGCAGTGCGATCGAAGCTGATAGCTGCCTATGACGATAGAGCGAACGTCCGTGACTCTATTAACGCATGACTGATCAATCGGTCAGATTATGAAACGATGGTACCGAGTGCGCAGATAAGAATAGGGGCCCCTAGCCTCTCGGGGGCAGGAAAATGAGTCAGCGACTGTGTTAAATTATGTCAAGTTGAGAGAGGATTTTGATTCCAGGTTTGGGTGTTTTTCATCATGGAATTCAGGATCGAGAGGAATTTTCTCATGCAGACTGTGATGGCCAGCTTCTTTGGTTTACCTCTTTCCAATAAAGACAGATAAAATGTTTTCATGCGACTGTTCCAGTGGGTGGCGACTAAGGTTGCTATGTAAAGCACGCGCCGTACATGGTCTCTGCCGGCATGCGTCCTTCGCTGGCCTTTGAGCTTGCCTCTGACCGAACGCGAACGACGGGGCTTTTCACTTAACATCACTCGCAATCTTTTTGGGGCAGAGGAAATCAATCCACATCAGCCGCACGGCGTTAGCCGCGGTTTTTGCACATCTCGGTATAAAAACCGGGGCTAATGCCCTTCGGCTAATG
Source organism: uncultured Gimesia sp. (assembly GCF_937910335.1). Taxonomy (GTDB): domain Bacteria; phylum Planctomycetota; class Planctomycetia; order Planctomycetales; family Planctomycetaceae; genus Gimesia. Next base: position 11,144 of record NZ_CALEMX010000433.1, read on the forward strand.
GCGAATGCCTGTCGGGGACGTTCGGGATGTCACAGGTCGCCATCATCACCAGAAATAAACCAAGCACGAATTTGTATTGCATGACAAAGTCTCCACGAGCCCGTTGCGCATAAGAAATGGTGAAGCAGAAACCGTAAGAGCAACTCAAGTACACGTATTGTCGAATTTTTCAAATATTCGAACAAGACAAAACATTGTGTTACCGGAAATCGTGTCGTAAATCGTTGAGTTTTGCTATCACAATCTGGTAAATGGGTCGTGGGTATTTTTTGGATCTGTATTATAGTCGAATCAAGCAATGCCTCAGCCATATGCTTCGATGCGGAGTGCATTTTATTAACGACTCGACCTGATTATACTCTAAATATTCTTCTCGGCAAAGGAATTTAAATTGAGAGCAGATAGTGGTAAAGTAATACCCTTCAAGTGTGAAATACGCTTGGAAGCACGTAAGTGCTAGATAATCCCTATAAGTTCATTGGTTTCTTCCGGAGTCTTATTACCTACCTATCTGTGATGAAGAAAAAAGCAGTGAACCAAAAAGAAATATTAAATCGGACAGTATTGATCAATACACCTTAAGAGCATTATTTCTCATCATAATATAGAGAGTCAAAGAATGAATAAACTTTTTATCATTTTGCTATTCCTCCTTTTTTCAGGGCATATGACTTTCGCAGAAGACTGGAATACATGGAGACATGATAATCAACACTCAGGTATATCTAGTGAAGAGCTGCCCGAGAAATTAAAGTTGATATGGGCACGTGAGCTTCCCAAGCCGACACCTGCATGGAATGACTCAAGATTACAGTTTGATAAAAGTATTCACCTCGTTATTTCCGGTAAGACAACATACATTAATACTCCTGAATTAGATGGAGTACGTGCTTATCATGCGGACTCCGGAAAAGAAATTTGGCGATTCAATGCGAATGGACCTGTTCGACTCGCTCCTTGTATTGAAGGGAGTCAGATTCTGATTGCCTGTGATGATGGGTTTCTGTATTGCCTCGATAAAAACACAGGAAACATCAATTGGAAATTCTTCGGAGCTCACAATGAAAAAAGAACCTTAGGAAATGGGAAATTAATCTCAATCTGGCCCGTCAGAGGTGGTCCTGTTGCGGAAAATGGAGTCGTTTATTTTGCCGCCGGCGTTTGGCCTTTTATGGGAACCATCGTCTATGCAGTCGATTTACAAACAGGCCGAGAAATTTGGAGAAACGAAGAAACAAGCCTCATGTATTTTGAACAGGATGGGGTGGGAGAAGGTTATGGTTTTGGAGGCCCCTCTCCTCAAGGCAGTCTCGCTATCAATGGTGATAATCTCGTCATTCCTGCGGGACGAGCTTGGCCGATGCAAATTAATAAAACGACGGGCAAGCTCTTGCCTTATTATCCCGGCGTAAAAGATCATGGCGGTGGCGGCAGCGTTCGTCTGTCAGTTTACGATGATTATCTGACAATGGGTGGTTTTGTATTCAGTCTCAAGAATTTACTTCCCCTGAGTTTGAATGATAAGCAAAAATTCCTGAAACCATTTTCCTCTTTATCTCTCATCGATCAGGATGTTCTTTATTCAGTGAACAAGCAACAATTCACTGCCTCTAGTTTGAAGAAACCGGAATTCAAACCTTATCGCGGAGGTTTTGGTGTTCATGCTATTCAAGCTACGACTCCGAAATTATGGGAATTCACAAACGAGAAACCATTGCTCACTTTTATTAAATCAGGTTCTAAAATTTATGCGAGTACAGAAAGTGAAATCTTAGCGATCAAGGTCGAGTCAGGGTTGGATGAAAAACGCGTGGCTTGGAGTATCGATACACCTGACACAGTCCTGGAATTGGCAGCGGCCAATGGGAGGCTCTATGCAACTACCAAAGAGGGGTGGGTTTATTGTTATGGAAAAGGGAACTCCGCACCAAAGATCTATTCTCGACCAAAGAAAGAATTACAGCAAGCTGATTTATGGCAAAAAAAAGTATTAAGGCTGAAAGAGAAACTGAATTTGAATCAAGGCTACTGTTTAGTGACAGGTCTCAAAGATGGTGAACTTTTACGTGCTTTAGTCAAGAATACCAAGTTGAAGATCATTGCCATCGATCAAAATTCCGAACTGGTCAATCAATTAAGACTCGAATACGAAGAAGCAGGTTTAATAGGAAGCCGAGTCATGCTGCATCATGGCGCTCCGCTGGAATTCGAATATCCTCAATACTTAGCCAAACTGATCATTTCTGAATATGCCTATGAAAGCAATCGTTCTTTTTTCGAGCATCTCATTTCGAAAACTTATTCCTCTTTAAGACCCTTCGGAGGCGCTTTGTCTATCGATATGCCTTCTTATCAAAAAGATCGCTTTACCAAAACCATTAAATCGATGACCTTGGAAAAGATGACTCTCTCTCGAAAAGATGATTGGACATTGCTGATTCGTGCGGGAGCCTTAGAAGGTAGCGATGATTGGACACATGAAACTGGAAATCCCGGAAATACCTGGAAGAATCATGACAAGCTCGTGAAAGCGCCTTTGGGGGTTCTTTGGTACGGAGGCAGCGCGGGTGCGGATGAACTTTTCATGCATAAAGATAGCAGTCCTCCCACTCCACAGATTGTTGATGGGAGAATGTTTGTTCATGGCAAGGGTTTGATGACTTCCATCGATATCTATACAGGTCAAATTATCTGGAAGAAAAAGATACCCCAGGCACGCTTGTTTCGGAACGATAGAACGAACGTTACGGGGATAGGACCTTGGAACACAAGAGCAGGCACTCGGCCCGCGCGTTCAGATTTTGTAGCTGATAAACAAGGTTTGTTTTTGGTGTTGGGTCAGAAGATAGTACGTTGGGATTCCGCCACGGGTAAAGAGGTTCAATCTTATGCAGTGCCTCCAGAAAATCCAGGTGGAGCATCCCCGCATATCGGGCAACTTAAAATCAAAGACCACGTCATGATTGTAAGTGCCGGTTACGAGGCGGCAAAGTCAGGTTCGACTTTTTTAAAAAATGATTTTAAATCTCTCTCAAAAGAGGACGTTCAAACGGCATTGCGTCATTTGAATACATGGTTGCCCGAGAAAACGGTAAAGAGAAATAAAGGCGAAGGAAATTTAGATTATTTGACGCGTTACGCGAATCATCTTTTAGCCCAGGAAGGCATAGAGAAGAAAGTGTTACCTTTGGTACTTCGTCAGTCATTAGACGCAACACAATTAGAAAAATATTCGAATACAAAAAAATTATTCGAACGATACTACCAGACACAAAAACAATACTTTTCTCCTTTTCTCTCATTGAGAGACCTTAACCGGAAACTGATTGAAGCTGCGTTTCCTGATATTAAAATAATGCCTCTCAAAACGAACTGGGACAATGAGCGATATTGGAGAGGAGCTTCTACAAAGCAGATTGTGGCAATCGATATCGATAGTGGGAAAGTGCTGTGGAAGAAAGTTGCGAACTATGGTTTTCCTCACAAATCGGTCGCCATTGGAAACGGTCGCGTTTTCTGTTTAGATCGCATCGACATCGCAACTTTGGAACTGACTAAAAGGAGAGGTGTTTCCGTTGAGCACCACCCTCGTGTGCTGAGTTACGATCTGTATACGGGACGTGAAGTGTGGTCGCAAACAGGGAAAGGCTTGAGCTACCAAACTTTGTATTCAGATACACACGATATTTTCTTACAGATTTCGCCTTACGACTTAGATCCAGAAGCAATCAATAAGACAAAGCGTCGGCAAGGGCTACGGTTTGTAGCGCATCAAGGAACCAATGGTGACGTCATCTGGCAACGAGACTTTGAAGTCAATCGCGCGGTCGGACGACATCGAGCGTGGTATAGTTGGTTTCTCTATCAAGACATGGTCGTTTGTGAAACCTATAAAGATTACTCAAATGAAAACAGCGATTTTCATGGTATCAATCTCAAAACAGGAAAATTTGTGAATCGAGTTGATCCGATTACAGGTAAAACGAAAGAATGGGTCATCGCCCGAACAAGAGGATGTGGAAATAGTGTCTGTTCCGAGAACATGATCTTTTTCAGATCTGGATCAGCAGGATACTTCAACATGGAAAATGATGGTGGCACATCCAACCTCGGCGGGTTTCGATCTGGTTGTAAAAACAGTCTGATCCCTGCAGGCGGTATCTTAAATGCGCCGAATATTGCCAGTGGTTGCTCTTGTAACTATCCCATATTTACCTCGCTGGCTTTGGTGACCATGAAAGGGGTCGAAAATTGGACATCGAATGAGATGGTTTACCAGGGCGAAAAAATCAAACGGCTCGGAATTAATTTAGGAGC
>NZ_CALEMX010000434.1 GCF_937910335.1 uncultured Gimesia sp.
TCTATTTTCTGGATTGGGCCATTGATCCATTTACCGATGTTCACGAAAAACAAAAAATTGGTGAGATTGAGAGTTCCAAAGCATTGTCCGACTTGTATGCCCCTTCGGCGGGCCGCATTCTGGAATTCAATGAAGAACTGTTAAACGATCCTTCCGCCATCAATCAGGCGGATAATTACGAAAAAGGCTGGTTATTTGAGATGGAGTCAAACGAGCAGTGGTTGACCCCGACTGAGTACCTGCAAATATTAGATGATGGCTGGGAGCAAACCCAACGTTTGATTAAAGGACAACTCAACTAGAAAACGAACCCTCGTTTCAGTTTTGTGATATAAAGGTTTTCGGAATGGCGGATAAAAAATTAACAGTGGTAATCTCTCAGGCGCAGGGAAAAAATCCCGCCAAGCGCGAGCTGGAAGAATCACTGGCAGCCGCATTGCTGATGGAATCCGATTTGGAAGTTTCGCTGGTGCCTCACCTTTACGATCTTTCCTCCGATCATACCGGAACCATGTTTCTCCAGGCCATCCCCGGCGATATGGTTGTCCTCTCCTGGTTATATCCCAGAGCCAGTCACTGGGTACTCGATCGACAGGGAGTCCGCGGCCATGAAGGGCTGGTACTCTTAAAAGAAGAGATCAATGAAGAGGAACAGGAAGATCCCGAAGCCGAAGAAAATAAATCGACCCCCTATGAAAATCCGGAACGTCAGCAGACGATTCCCGATCGAAAAATTTATAACATCGATTTACGCGTCAGCTCCAATCCCGATGACTATCTGAAAGAAATTAAACGGCTCTCGCAAGATGCCCAGGTGCAAACGTTTCAGTTGGGTAATCTGATTCAGCAAACACCCAAACCGGCACAGCTCGAAAAGTATCTGAAGCCGCTGGACATCATTAACGCCCAAAATAATAACGCCCAAAATAATAACGCCCAGAATAATAACACCCAGAATAATAACACCCAGAATAATAACACCCAGAACAATAACGGCAGCGCCAATAACGCGGCTGACCAGTTAGAACCCACCAAGCGTCGCTGGTACCCCGTCATCGATTACGGTTTGTGTACGAATTGCATGGAGTGCATCGATTTTTGTCTGTTCGGCGTCTATGGCGTTGATCAGGGCGGACAGGTTCTAGTCGAAGAACAGGATAGCTGTAAAAAAGGTTGCCCCGCCTGTAGTCGTGTCTGTCCCGAAAATGCCATCATCTTCCCCGGACATAAAACACCGGGCATTGCGGGCGCCGATGGTGAAGTGGCCGGCTTGAAAATTGATCTCTCCAAACTCTTTGGTGCCCCCAATGCACTCGAAATGGCAGCCAGAGAACGTGATGTCGAACTCGTCGCCGAAGGACGAGATGCCGTCGGACTGTCCGTCGGTGTGCCCAAACGCCTGAAAGTATCTCAATCAACCAGCGATGAGTTAGACGATCTCATTGACAGCCTGGATTCCATGGAATTGTAAGTCTCCCCTTATGCAATTAAGAACTCTGGCAAATAAGATAGCGGAATGAGTGAAACAGTCTCCTACCAGAGAGTTCAGCAAGGCTACCAGCGGGCGCGCGCAGAATTGCTTTCTGCACGCACTGCAGCGGGGCACTGGGAGGGAGAACTTTCCACGTCGGCACTCTCGACTGCAACAGCCGTCATGGCACTGGAAATGATTCGCCGCCACCGGCCGCAAGACGACCACACGCTCGATACCACTATCGCACAAGGCATACACTGGTTAGCCACCCATCAAAATCAAGATGGCGGCTGGGGAGATACCGTCAAAAGTATCAGCAATATCTCCACCAGCATGCTCTGCCATGCGGTCTTTCATGCGACGAAGAATACAGAGAAATTTGCAGCCGTCGTCGTGAATGCCAAACAGTATATCGATCGCATTGGAGGCGTCGAAGCAGTCATTGCCCGCTACGGAAAAGACAAAACGTTTTCCGTTCCCATCCTCACACATTGCGCACTCGCAGGCTTAGTCGATTGGAAAACCATTCCCGCGCTCCCGTTTGAATTATCATGCCTGCCCGCTCAGTTCTACAAAACAGTAAGACTCCCGGTTGTCAGCTATGCATTGCCCGCCTTGATCGCCATCGGTCAGGTCAGACATCATTTCTGTAAACCCAAAAATCCGATTTCACGCCTCATTCGAAATCTCTCGATTCAGAAAAGTCTACGGAAACTGATCTCCATTCAACCCAGCAATGGCGGATTCCTCGAAGCAGCTCCCTTAACCAGTTTTGTAACCATGAGTCTCGCAGGCATGGGCTTAGTCGATCATCCCGTGGTGCAGAAGGGACTCCAGTTTTTGCTCGATTCCGTCAAACCCGACGGCAGTTGGCCCATCGATACGAATCTCGCCACTTGGACGACCACGCTCTCAGTGAATGCGATTGAGGGCACACTTTCCGAATTCGAAAAAGCACCCATTCGTCAATGGTTACTGAATCAGCAATACAAAGAATTGCATCCCTATACCTCTGCCGAACCAGGAGGCTGGGCCTGGACCGATCTACCCGGAGGCGTGCCCGACGCCGACGATACACCCGGGGCGATTCTCGCGCTCTTGAATTTGAAATCTGAAGAGGCCCAGGATCAACTCTCCCCCGAATTAAGAACCGCCATTTACAACGGCGTGAAATGGTTACTGGATCTCCAGAACAGTAATGGCGGATGGCCCACATTTTGCAAAGGCTGGGGCACACTTCCCTTTGACCAGAGTGCCGCCGACATTTCCGCGCACGCCATTCGTGCCCTGCAAGCCTGGCTCAATACAGAAGCGGCCGATGATGAAACTTCACTCCGAAAACGCGCGACACGCGCACTCGAACGTTCGTTCAAATATTTGGCCTCCGTGCAGAACGCCGATGGTTCCTGGTTACCCCTCTGGTTCGGAAATCAATATATCGACAACGATGAAAATCCCGTCTACGGCACGACTCGCGTTTTAGCCGCTTATGCAATCGATGAAAAAAGAAATTCAACACAGGCCACCCAGGCAGTCGAGTTTTTGAAAACAGTCCAGAACTCAGACGGCGGCTGGGGCGGCGCGAAAGGAGCACCTTCCAGCGTCGAAGAGACCGCGCTAGCTGTAGATGTTTTGTTGTTGATCGGCCTCGATCCAGAGAGCCCCGCAATCGTAAACGGGCTGAACTGGTTACTCGAACAGATCGAGAGCGGCACATTTACCGAATCTACACCGATTGGCTTCTACTTTGCCAAATTATGGTATTTCGAACAACTTTATCCAATTGTCTTTTGTGTTTCCGCTATGCATCGCGCGGAAATGGTTTTAAAAAAATCGATGGATGCCAATTTAAGATTGTCGCTTGAAGAGGAAGATTACCGTATAATATGCGTCGAGGAAAAATAGATCCCCCCGACAACCCCAAATAAATTTTGTTTCCACAACTGAAATCATCGCTCAATTGAGCTACTTACTATAGAGGAGTGTTTCGTGTCCATTGCGCCTTTAGACCAGGAAAGTTCTGGTAACAGCCCTGCCTCCGGCAAGACTCAAGAGCACTCTTCTGCAGAGAATAAAACCGAGAAAAAACCGGTCAAACGGAAACGCCAGAGTACCAGCCATCTCAAAGCGGTTCCCGATACCCTCGCACTGCGCGAAGAGATGAAAGCGGCAGCAGAAAAGTATGTCGAGCAGCTCGATTTTTCCAACCCCTTTACAAAAACCACATTGGAAAAATGGTCGCGCGAATTGCTCGATCAAATGCATCAGCCCGAAAAGTTTCTAGGCTTCATGATGGTCTTAATCGGAAACTTTTTCTGGAAGCGACAATTCCTGGCAATTCCCTTCGAACGACGTCTGCTGTTATTGCCCCACTGTTTGAAACACGCCGAAGGTTGTCCCGCAGAATACGATGAGTTTGGCTTGGACTGCGAAAAATGCGGCGCCTGCTCCATCGCCGATTACAAAGTCAAAGCCGAACAACTGGGATATAAGGTGCTCGTGGCCGAAGGTTCGCCCGTGGTTCTCAAAATTATTATCGGCGGTTATGTCGATGGGATTTTAGGAGTCGCCTGTCTGAACGTGCTTGAGAAATCGATCGACAAAGTGTTGATCGCAGGCGTACCCTCTTACGCGATTCCATTACACTCCGGCGACTGTAAAAATACAAAAATGGATGAGCCCTGGATCTGGGAAGTCCTGGAAGAATACCGACCGCTGGAAGAACCACTCACACGCAGTTATCTGCCCACCATGCGCGCCGCCAATTCACTCTTTGAAGAGAACTTCGATCAGATCCTGCCACCACTTCGCACAAAAACAGAAGCCGCCGCAAAGACGCCGCTCGGCAAAACAGAAACCATCGCCTACGACTGGCTCAAACATGGCGGCAAACGATTTCGACCCTTCATTACACTCGCCGCCTACGATGCCTTGACCAAGGATCAATCAGCGACAACTGAAGAAAAAGAAACCGGGCAAGCTTACCCGCTAGGCGTACAAAAAGCGGCAATGGCCATCGAAGTCTTTCACAAGGCGTCCTTGATCCATGATGACATCGAAGACGATGACCAATACCGTTACGGCCGCGAGACATTACACCGCCAGCACGGCACCGGCATGGCCATCAATCTCGGTGACTACCTCATCGGCATCGGCTATCGACTCTTAAACGAAGCACGCGCCGACATCGGTGCCGAAGCAGCCGCCGATCTGGTCGAAAAAATGGCAGCCGCCCATATCAAACTCTGTGAAGGGCAGGGTGCCGAAATGGCCTGGCAGGAAAGCCAGTCGTTTGAACTCGCTCCCCTCGACGCCTTACAAATTTACGCCCTCAAAACATCACCCGCATTCGAAGCCGCCTTGTATGCGGGAATTCGCATGACCGGTTCCGTCGGCAAGTACGAAGAGTTAATCTCTTCGTTCTCCCGACATATCGGCGTCGGTTTCCAAATTTTAAACGATCTCAAAGACTGGAACGGCGACGACAATAACAAACTCATCACCGGGCAGGACGCACTCGCCATGCGACCAACTTTACTGTTGGCCCTCGCACTGCAAACAGCCGACGACCAGCAGAAAGCAGACCTGAAAGACATCCTGCAAGGCAATCCCTCCGACGGCATGCGAATCGGCCGCTTAAGAAAAATCTATCAGCATTGCGAAGTCTTCACAAAAGCAGAAACTCTGGTAGATAAATCCCGCGCCCGCGCAGAAGCCCTGGCAGAAAGCGTCGAGAACGAAGACTTCAAACAACTCCTGAAATTCTTCTGCGAATCCGTTCTGGCCGAAGAACTCCCAGAAGAAAAACCAGAACCCAACGTCCTCATGCCCCTCGTCTAATCATCGACCCAAATCGATTCGATCTCACTCAATCTGATCCGCTCGGTACTAGGTAGTGTTTCTTATTTCCAAAAGTTCTCTGCAACTTGGGAGGAACCGCGGCTAATGCCTTGCGGCTAATTTTGTTTTTGATCATTAGCCGAATGGCGTTAGCCACGGTTAATACCGATCTCGTTAAACGTGACTTTCCTGAGAATGATCCTCAAAACGATTAAATAAACACCGGGTGCCACTGTCGGCTTGTTGTCCGACAGTGCTATTAGATTCGTGTTCCTGATTTTATCCGATCTCAACCCATTCAAGCGGCACAGCACGAGCCACCATTTTAATTGTTCGTGCCTTTCGTGGCAGTAAAAAAACAAGGGCTATTGAGGAGCAATATTTTGACAGAATACATTGGGGCTCACGGTCTCATGTACTTTTTATGTTTGTTGCGAGGTTTTCCGTGCCAACAATTAAGAACGTAAAATTCAAAATATTGCGCATGGGGAAAACAGAATCAGCGGTAAATGAGCAGGATTCTTGCCGGGCCTCGATGATTATCAGATTAAACAATGGAAAGCTGATTAGAGAAATCTCGGACTGTGAAGTCTCGTATCATGATAGAAACATCATCGCTGGAATTCGGTATGGAATGCTTGGCATGCGATGTGGTGAAATTCGAGAGTTAACGATTCCACCTCACCTTGCCTATGGAAAACACGGCGTACCCGATCAGGTCCCGCCAGATTCCGTACTGAAAATCAAGATTAAAGTGAATCAAATCATAGACCACCAACCAACCCAAGCGGCACAGCACTAGTCACTGTTTTTGATTTCGTGTCTTTCGTGCCTTTCGTGGTAGTAAAAAAGAGAGCCAAGGCGAGAATCAATTTCGCAGGTAAAATGGTTGTTTCAGATTGTCGAATTGAAATCATG
>NZ_CALEMX010000435.1 GCF_937910335.1 uncultured Gimesia sp.
AGGCGAACGCATAGCGGTGATGATGCCGATGACTCCGGAATCAGTGGCGATCTTTCTGGGAATTATCGCCGCTGGCTGTGTAGTCGTGACAATTGCCGACAGCTTTTCAGCAGAGGAAATGCAAGTTCGGCTTAAGATAACAGAACCGAAATTGATTTTTATTCAGGATGTCATTTCTCGAAACAATAAACAACTGCCTCTGTATACCAAGCTGGAGTCCGAAAGCAAATTACCGGCAATTGTTCTTCCGGAAAGCGAGTCCAGTCAGATTCCGCTCCGTTCAGGAGATCAACTTTGGTCAGAGTTTTTATCCGATCATCACGCGCTGACATACGCGGCACGAAAACCGCATGATGAAACGACGATCCTGTTTTCTTCGGGCACTACAGGAAATCCCAAAGGAATTCCCTGGGATCAGACAACGCCTGTCAAAGCTGCCGGTGATGGTTATCTGCATCACGATATTCATACCGGTGATGTAGTATGCTGGCCCACAAATCTCGGCTGGATGATGGGCCCCTGGCTGGTGTATGCCTCTTTAATAAATGACGCGACGATCGCGATCACCGATGCGGTTCCCACGAGCCGTGCATTTTGTGAATTTGTTCAGAACGCGAAAGTGACGATGTTAGGTCTGGTTCCCAGTATCGTTTCAGCCTGGCGAAGTCAGGATCGTGTCGCGGGTCTGGATTGGTCGCAGATTAAAGTTTTCAGTTCGACGGGTGAATGTTCAAATCCTGAAGACATGCTGTGGCTGATGTCGCGCGCCGGTTATCGTCCTGTGATCGAATATTGTGGTGGCACTGAAACGGGCGGCGGTTATATCACAGGTACCGTTTTGAAACCGGGTGTACCCGGTCTGTTTTCCTGTCCGGCTCTCGGTTTTTCCTGGCTCCTTCTGGATGAAACAGGTAACGAAACAACGAATGGAGAAGTCTTTTTTGAGCCTCCCGTCATCGGCTTATCAACTCGTTTGATCAATCGCGATCATCATGAAGTCTATTTTGCTGACATTCCGCCAGGACCCGGAGGACAGACTCTCAGAAGGCACGGTGATCAGATTGAAGCCTTACCCTTGGGGTATTATCGGGCACAAGGACGTATTGATGATGCCATGAATCTGGGGGGCATCAAAGTCAGTTCCGTACAATTGGAAGAGTTACTAAATCAGGCGACCGGAGTCAGAGAGGTTGCAGCAATTGCAGTTCCACCAGAAGGTGGGGGCCCCAGTCTGCTAGTCATTTTTGTGGTCTTACATGAGGGGGTAATGTTCGTCGCAGATCAGTTACAGCAGGAAATGCAACAGATCATTCGCAGTCAATTAAATCCTCTGTTTAAAATTCATCTCGTACACGAGATCGAACAAATGCCACGAACTGCATCTAATAAAGTGATGCGTCGGAAATTAAGAGATCTCTATCAAGGTTCAGAAATATGAGTCCGGGAAACAACAGAATTGCCATCTTAAGCGCTGCCAGAACACCCATTGGTGCTTTTAATGGTGCTTTCAAAGATTTATCCGCAGTGCAGTTGGGCACTATAGCAGCCCAGGAAACGCTTAAACGCAGCGGTCTGAATGCGAACCAGGTCGATGAAGTCTTTCTGGGACAAGTTTTTACCGCCGGTTGTGGCATGAACCCGGCACGACAGGTAGCCGTGAATTCTGGGATTCCTTATCAGGTTCCAGCGACAACTGTGAATATGGTGTGCGGTTCCGGATTGAAATCTGTGGCACTCGGGATGCAGACGATTTTGTGTGGCGATGCACGCGTTGTGCTGGCAGGCGGGATGGAAAGTATGAGCAACACTCCCTATCTACTGCAGGGGGCTCGGTCAGGTTTCAAAATGGGAGACCGGCAATTGGTTGACTCGATGGTTCATGATGCCTTGTGGGATGCCTTTTATGATTGTCACATGGGTATTACTGCTGAGAACCTGGCAGAAAAGTATGAGATCTCGCGTGAAGCACAGGATCGTTATTCCGTTCAAAGTCAAGAGCGCTGTCAGGCTGCTATCACTGCAGGAAAATTTGACGATGAGATTGTCAGTATATCGGTGCCGAGAAAGAAAGCAGAGCCGGAATCGATAACCCTTGATGAATACCCTCGTAAAGAGACAAACTTTGAAAAGATTTCCAGTTTACGTCCTTCCTTTAAACCAGACGGCACAGTAACAGCCGCCAATTCGTCTGGTATCAACGATGGAGCAGCGGCTTTGTTACTCGCCGATGAAAGTTTTGTTGAGGAGCACAACTTAAAGCCGTTAGCCTGGATCCTCGCATTTTCCAATGTGGGTCTGGATCCCAAGTATATGGGTCTGGGACCCACACACGCGATTGAGCATTTATTAAAAGCGGAATCGCTTACTTTGTCTGAGATCGATCTGCTGGAAGTCAACGAAGCATTTGCAGCGCAGACGCTGGCAGTCGGGAAAACATTAGACTGGGATCAAGAACGTGTGAATGTGAATGGCGGCGCGATTGCGCTCGGCCATCCGTTGGGCGCCAGTGGCGCCCGAATCGCCGTAACCTTGCTGCACGAAATGCGGAAACGGGAAGTACAACGTGGGATCGCTTCCCTTTGTATTGGTGGAGGCATGGGAATCGCGATGTTATTTGAGGCTGCGGAAGAATAAACCGCTTTGATAGATAGAGAGCCAATGTGATGCAGAAAATAGGAATTCTGGGTGCAGGCTTAATTGGCGCAAGTTGGGCCTCGTTTTTTGCTGCGCAAGGTTTGAGAGTTCGTATCTATGACGTGAACGCCGAAGTGAAAGCGCGTGCACTGGAAATAGCAGGCAACAACTTGCAGACGCTCGTCCATCTCAATTTACTCAGCCCGGAAGCAGCGAAAACAGGTCAACAAAATCTGCAAACTGTGAACTCACTCTCCGAATTATTATCGGAAATTGATTACGTGCAGGAATCGGTCATCGAAGATTATAAGATCAAGGCAGACGTCTATCGCGAATTTGAGCAATATGCACCGGATACCGCGATTTTGGCAAGTAGTTCTTCAGGGTTGTTGATGACACAAATGCAGTCGGTCATGCAGCATCCCGAACGCGCGTTAATTGCCCATCCCTTTAATCCACCTCATTTAATTCCACTGGTCGAACTGGTTCCTGGCGAGCAGACTGCTGCTTTCACAGTAGACACCGTCAAAGCATTTTTTCTGAAACTTGGAAAGCATCCTGTTGTTTTGAATAAGGAAGTCCCCGGTCACATTGCGAATCGTCTAGCGGCGGCTGTCTGGCGGGAGTCGCTGGCTTTACTCGATGAAGGAGTTGCCAGCGTGGAAGATATTGACGCTGCACTCTGTAAGGGGCCGGGATTAAGATGGGCCATGATGGGACAGCATCTGATTTATGAACTCGGCGGTGGTGAAGGGGGCTATCAGAAGTTTTTCGATACGATTGGAGCCTCGTTTGAAGAGTACTGGAAGGAGATGCAAGTTTGGACAACGATTCCCGATTCGGCTAAACAAAAAGCAGTGGCCGGTACAGAGACCTATCTGAAACAAAAAAGTCGTAGCGAATGGACTGCCTGGAGAGATGAGAAACTGGCACGGATTCAACAAGTATTGAGTGAGGAGTAAGGCATGTCATTACCTAAGACCGCTTTGATTACGGGAGCTGCCAGCGGTATCGGAGCCGAAATCGCGAAGACATTGTTTCATGATGGTTATCATGTTGTGATTGCTGATTTGAACGAACCCGAATATCTGTCAGACTTATCGGCGACAAATCAACGCTGCCTGTATACTCCTGCCGATTTGTCAAAACAGGAAAGCTGTCATGCGTTGGTCGAGCGTGTGCTTCAGGAATTTGGATCCGTTGATATTCTGGTGAACAATGCCGGCTTTCAACATATCTCACCACTGGAAGAATTTCCGGAAATGGTTTGGGAAAAAATGCTGCAGGTCATGTTGACGGCTCCTTTTCTGCTAACCAGATACTTGTTTCCTGTCATGAAGCGAAAAAATTGGGGGCGCATCATCAATATGGGCTCAATTCATTCACAGGTGGCATCCGTAAACAAGGCTGGCTATATTGCTGCCAAGCATGGTCTGGTGGGGCTGACGAAAACCACAGCTCTGGAAGGCGGTCCATTTCAAATTACTGCCAATGTGATATGTCCGGCATATGTCCGTACTCCTCTTGTAGAACAGCAGATCGAATCCCAGGCAAAAACTCTGGGAATCAGTATCGAAGAAGTGGAGAGCCAGGTTTTTCTAAAAGCGTCAGCAACAGGCAAGATGATCGAACCAGATGAAATCGCCTCAATGGTTAGTTATCTCTGCTCTCAGAAGGCGAAATCCATTACTGGCGCCTGTTGGACCATTGATGGTGGATGGACCGCTCAATGAATATCAGCAGTTACGACGATTGACGTCTGGTATTCGGCAAATCTCGCAAATCAAACATTATTTAATATTGCTTATATAATACGCACGCATTAAGGTATACTTATGTAATTGACTCAGGCAGATGTGTATTTGAAATCGTACTGAATGAGGTTACGGATGCATTTACGACGACAGTTGATCACAGCAATATTGATGCTCCTGATCTGCTTTTCTCAGCAAACATTTGCAGCTGAGGTAGAGGAACCAATATCCGCCAGGACTCCCGAGCAGATCGCCGCTTTAGGACTGCGTGGTTTCTACACCAATTTGCAGCATAATAAAGATGGTTCTGTACGGCTTATACGTCTGAGTAAGCCGCATGTGACTCTTGATAAGCTCGAACATCTTGAGCAGTTTCTGAAGTTGGATTATCTGGCGATCGTCTGTCCGCATCTCGGCGATGAAGGACTGGTTCATATTCAGCATCTGACCAATCTGGATACCTTAATGCTTTCTGAATCGGCGGTCACTGATTCGGGGCTTTCTCATTTGAAAAAGCTCAACAAGCTGGAGCGACTTTCTCTTGACGATACGAAAATCACAGACAAGGGTCTGGCTCAGATTGCACACCTGCAACAACTGAAGGTGCTTTCTCTAAAAAATACTGATGTCACAGACTTAGGTTTACAGCATCTGGTCGGTTTGAAAAATCTTGAAGTGTTGTTTCTTTCCGGAACCAAAGTGAGTGACGCAGGTGCCAGTCTTCTAGCTGGTTTGAAACAGTTGAAAGTGGTCTATCTTTCAAGGACTCAGGTCCGGGGCAAACACCTTGCACACCTTGCTGATTTACCTCAATTGGAATATCTGGCTCTCAATCACAATGCGTTAGACCAGAATATTATTGATGCAGTATCAAAAATGCCACAACTGAAAGGGGTTGAGCTCTATCACACACAACTCACTCGTGACACAATCAACCAACTCAAGAAAAAACTTGCGAAAACGAATATCTTCTCTGAGCTCGCTTCTGAAGCAGACAAGAAGTCGGAGGCGTTGCTTTTCTCCGATTCGAATTCACTGATTGAGAAGCCAGTTTTAGCGCCTATTCAGGAACGCATCAATGGCAACGAGAAACTCACACCCGATTTTCAAAGACATGTAATACCGCTCTTCGGGAGACTGGGTTGTAACAGCCGCAATTGTCATGGTTCGTTTCAGGGCCGTGGTGGTTTTCAACTTTCCATGTTTGGTTACGATTTTAAATTGGACCATGACAACCTGCTGAAACGTATTGACAAACAGAATCCAGAGGAAAGTCTGGTCCTGAATAAGCCTACTTCAGAAGACGAGCATGAAGGAGGGCTGCGACTGCCTCCCGGTGGCTGGGAACAGAAATTATTGCGGGAGTGGATCAATGGCGGAGCGAAATCCGTTGAGAAAAACGCCCCTCAGTTTGTGCGCCTGGAAGTCACACCCAAACAGATTGTCTTCTCGAAAAAAGGGGAAAAGGCGGCGATCAAGGCGATCGCGGTCTGGTCAGATGGTACACGTGAAGACGTGACCTGTCTGACGCGCTTTGAATCGAAAGATGATAGCGTGTCCGACGTTACACCGGAAGGAGTGATCCAAGCCAAAGGAACCGGCGATACTTATGTGATTTCTTATTACGATAATGGGATCTTTTCAACACAGGTGATTTTACCTGTAAAGAAGTATCAACCAGGCGAGTACCCAAAAGTTCCGACACCCACAGAAACCGATCAGCATATCGTCAACAAACTGCGAAAGTTAGGGATTCAACCTTCCGGCTTATGCACGGATGAAGAATTTCTCCGGCGTGTCAGTCTGGATCTCACAGCAACTCTGCCGACACCGGAAGAAGTTCGCGCGTTTGTAAAAGAAAAATCAACCGATAAACGCAGTAAAAAAATTGAAGAACTGCTCAAGCGATCTACCTATGTTGCCTGGTGGAGCATGAAGCTCTGTGATCTCACGGGGAGTAATGCCGGTTATCTTGGCGGGACAGAAATGGCACAGCCAGTGGCGAGTCAGTGGAATGCCTGGATCAAACGTCGTGTGCAAGACAATGTCGGCTGGGACAAAATTGTCTCTGGCATCATCTTAGGGACGAGCCGAAAACCGGGGCAGACCTTTGAAGAATTTATGGCACAACAAAGTGAGTATACCAGTAGCAAAGACCGCGCTGACTTTACGGCTCTCGATAATTCACTGCCACATTACTGGGCGCGCAGTAATATGTCTGTACCCTCCGATAAAGCTTTGGCGTTTGGCTATACATTTTTGGGGATGAGGCTGGATTGTGCCCAATGTCATAAGCACCCGTTTGATCAATGGTCCAAACAGGATTTTGTGTTGTTTACCGAGTTTTTTACCCGTATCAAATTTGGTGTGCCTCCCGATGCGACTGTCCTGCATGAGCAATCTCGCAATATGCTGGGCGTTCCGGTGAAATTGAATACCGCGGCATTACGCAGGCAAAGTTATTTGCGGATAGCAGCAGAAGGTCGACCAATTCCCTGGCGTGAAGTATATATCGAACCAGCCAAGAGTGATAAGCAGATCGCCAAGTTGCTGGGAGGTCAGGAGATCAATCTCAGTCAAAATACTGACCCACGTCAATTATTAATGCGTTGGATGCTGAATGAACCCAATCATTATTTTGCGAAAGCCTTTGTGAATCGTATCTGGGCTCATTATTTTAATGTGGGGATTATCAATCCGCCGGATGATTTGAATCAGGCCAACCCACCCAGTAATAAGGCCTTGCTAGATTATCTGGTCAAGGGGTTTATTGAGAGTGGCTACGATATGAAATGGCTGCATCGTACCATTACAAATAGTCGAACCTATCAATTGAGCTGGCGGCCCAATCAGTCGAATCGCAAAGATACTCGTAATTTTAGTCATGCAGTACTACGGCGTTTACCTGCGGAAGTTGCCATCGACGCCATTCTGCAGGCGACGTCAAACAACGAAAAAGTAAATCAGTTTGTGAGTAAGATTGAAGGCCGCAAAATTTCACAACATCCGAAGTCTTACCAGGCTCGTGCCATTGATTTCTCCTTGTTAGTGTTTGGGAAACCATTACGGACCACGAACTGCGATTGTGAACGTCAGGACGAACCAACGCTCCTGCAGTCACTTTATGTGCGAAACGATGAAGAAATGTTGAGCAATTTAACAAGAGCAGATGGCTGGTTAACTCAATTGAATAAAACAGATCTTAAACAAGTAGACCAAAAGTCGCTTGTCACTGAAGCATATTTAAGAACACTCTCCCGATTTCCCGAAGAGATCGAGATGAAAGAAAGTCTGCAATACCTGAAGTCGACAGGCACTCTAAAAGAAGGTCTGCACGATTTATTATGGGTGCTGTTAAATACCCAGGAATTTATTACCAATCACTAAATCTGAAACGTTGATAAACTTATGAAACAGTTTTCGCTGAGGACTATGGTATGAATCATCGCGAAAAAATTACCAGACGAAATGCTTTGCAAGTCGGGTTTCTCGGCGGACTTGGTCTGTCGCTTCCTGGTTTTCTTAAGTTATCCGCAGCGAATGAAGAATCCGGAGACAAAATAAAACCGAAAGCAGATTCTGTTCTGTTTTTGAATCTGGCCGGGGGTGTTTCTCACCTTGATACATTGGACAGGAAACCAGAAGCACCGGTTGACACGCAAGGTGAGTTCAAGTCGATTCAAACGAATCTCCCCGGGCATAATGTCTGTGAATACTTACCCAAGTATGCCGCAATGGCTGATCAGTTTACGCTCCTGCGTGGAATTGGACACTCCGCGGGCGCTCATCCTCAGGGACAATCCTGGATTTCGACAGGCAACCGACCGGTTCCGGCTTTGATTTTTCCGTCACTAGGATCCGTAATCAGTAAAGAGATATCCAGTAAGCCTGATCTACCCGGTTATGTTGCCATTCCGAAAACAGAGTGGAATGCCGGTTACATGGGTGATGCCTATGCTCCATTCAAAACGAATACGGTTCCACGTCCCGGGCAACCATTTCAAGTACGCGGCATTTCGTTACCCGATGGTTTAACCATTGAAAAAGTGAATCAGCGACAACAGCTTCTCAAAAAATTGGATCGCCGGTTTAAGGCGGATGCTACGGAGAGTCAACTGTTAGAAGCTTTGGATAAATTTGGTTCCCAGGCCTATAACATGATTACCTCAAAACGAGCGCGCGCCGCGTTCGATGTCGAACAGGAATCTTCGAAGATTCGCGACTCCTTTACTCCCGATGAATTCAGCCAATCGGTATTTCTTGGCTGCCGACTGATTGAATTCGGAGTTCCCTTTGTAACCGTGACTTATCAAGGCTGGGACACACATACTGAAAATTTTGCCGGCCATCGCAGATTATTGCCCGCCCTGGATACGGGTATCACAGCCGGTCTGGAAATGTTGAAACAGAAAGGGCTACTGGAACGGACTCTGGTCGTCATCATGGGAGAGTTCGGCCGTACTCCCAAAATTAACGTGAATGCTGGCCGCGATCATTATCCACGTGTGAACTGGTGCCTGATGGCCGGGGGTGGCGTCAAGCCGGGACAATTTGTAGGTGGAACCAATCAAGCCGGCGATGCACCTGACGACAAAACGAATATCAAACCGGATGATATTGCCGCCACGATTTATCATACACTAGGCATCGATCCACTCAAGGAATACTATACGAATACCGGTCGACCCACGATGCTGGTTCCGCACGGACGCATCATGAGTGAGCTTTTTGCTTAAGCATTCGAAAACTCAGTGGTTGTATTCTTTTATGCTGCAACACCGGAGTTCCTCTGTATTGATGACTGAAATGAAGGTCGTTTTATCTGGTGACGCCAACTTCACGCTGAGATGATTGATTTGTGTCACAGACTGCGGTCTAATAGGGGGCGGAAGTAGTGATATTGATCTCACAACTTTCGACAGAATCAGTCTGCGCCAGTAAGGACGGTTACAGGATATGCTTGATCTGTCTGGCAAAAGATTCTATCGCTAATGAGGCAAGCTCCTTATGAAATCTGTGTTGGTCACCGCGTGTTATTGCATTTTATTTCCTGCTCTTGTGACAGCAGAAGATAAAACAGTCCGCCCAAATATTGTGCTTATCATGGCCGATGATCTGGGTTATGGCGACCTGAGTTGCTATGGCAGTACACAGTGTGATACTCCCCAGCTTGACCGTCTGGCGTCCAGGGGGATGCGATTTACCGATTTTCATTTCAGCGGAACCGTTTGCAGTCCCACACGAGCCGGTCTGCTTACAGGACGCTATCAGCAGCGGGCTGGCATTGACGGTGTTGTGTATGCTGACCCGAAAAGAAATCGGCATCACGGATTGCAGAAGAATGAAATTACGCTAGCACAAAGTATGCAGGCAGCCGGTTATCGGACGGGAATGTTTGGTAAATGGCATCTTGGATATCAGAAACAGTACAATCCTACATTTCGAGGTTTTGAGCAGTTCGTGGGTTACGTCAGTGGGAACGTAGACTATTTCGCTCATCTGGATGGCACGGGGGTGTTTGACTGGTGGCACAATGCGAATCTAAATCGAGCAGAACAAGGTTATGTAACCCACTTGATTACCAATCATGCGGTCAACTTTATTCGCGAACAGAAGGATAAACCGTTCTTCGTGTATATCGCACACGAAGCCGTGCACTATCCCTATCAGGGACCAGATGATAAGCCAATGAGGAAAGAAGGCGTAGGCGATATCAAATCTGCCAAGCGAAAAGATATTTCCAATGCCTATCGAGAAATGAATACAGAAATGGATCGGGGAATCGGTAAAATCGTCTCTGTACTGGATGAACTAAAATTGACGGACAAAACGTTTATCTTCTTCCTTTCCGATAATGGTGCCAATAATAAAGGCTCAAATGGGAAGTTACGTGGATTCAAAGGCAGCGTTTGGGAGGGAGGCCATCGTGTGCCCGCTATTGCCTGTTGGCCCGGTCATATTTCTGCCAGCAGTGTATGTGATGAGACAGTAATCAGCATCGATTTGATGCCAACCATTTTAGATCTGGCACATGCAACTTTGCCTTCTAATCATCAATTGGATGGCATCAGTCTGCTTTCCCTGTTGGTGAAACAACAGAAATTGAAGCCGCGACTGATTTACTGGGATTATAATGGACGTTCAGCCGTTCGTCAGGGACCCTGGAAACTGGTCTTAAATCAGAATCGCCAATCCGCTGTCGAATTATTTCACATCCAGAATGATATTTCGGAATCACAAAATCTGGCTCGAATGCAGCCCCAACGTGTTCAGGAAATGCAGGCAGCGTTTACTGCCTGGAAAAAAGATGTAACCCAAACTGCAACACCTCAACCCAAAAAATAAGTTCAAAATGATCTTACTGACAGGAGCTCTCGGAATGTTTCGAATGATGATATTGATAGCGGTTCTGATTTCTCTGAATCTCAACGTGGCAGAAGGCGCTGTAAATTTACTCCAGGCGGGTGCAGCCAAGGTGAATATCAATCCCCGAAACTACCCGGTATCAATGACCGGGAGCTTTCAGGATCGACAGGCAATATCAGCCCATGATCCTTTACATGCGCGTGCTCTGGTTTTAAAGGATGGCAAAACCAGTATTGCGTTTGTTGTCTGTGATATCTGTTTAATTTCGCGGGATATTTTTGATGCTGCTAAAAAACAGGCATCAATTAAAACAGGCATTCCAATAAGTAACATGTTGACATCTGCAACACACACATTTCTGTGTGTGAGGAAATGTGCAGAAGTTGTGCACAA
>NZ_CALEMX010000436.1 GCF_937910335.1 uncultured Gimesia sp.
TTAATGGCGATACCGCTAGATTTCATTTCCGGACACCCTGCTAGCTCAATCTCAAAGAGATCAATACGCCTCCTGCAGGAATAACATAGATTATCCCTGAATTTTTCAAGTATTTCGTAGCGTAATATCTGATAGAAGCGAATAACCAGTTAATCGCTGGATGTTTTATATTGTGTGATTTCAAAATTGAGTCGCGCAAGATGTTTTATTTTTCTTTTTATTAGGATTGAGGAGGCGTCACTCATGCAAAGACTTGGAATCAAACGAACTTCGAAAGGCTTTACGCTCATAGAATTGCTGGTGGTGATTGCCATCATCGCAATTCTGATTGCTCTATTACTCCCGGCAGTGCAGCAAGCGCGGGAAGCAGCCAGACGCGCACAGTGCAAGAACAATCTGAAACAAATTGGTTTAGCACTACATAACTACCACGAAACATATGGCCAATTTCCATCTGGAAACGGTATTTCCAGCTTAACAGGTGCAGGTGCTGAGCAATGGGGCCATTCACAGTGGGTGGCATTGCTACCTTATGTGGATCAGGCAAATATCTACAATAAGTGGAATTTTAGTGCGGGTAGTGAGGGCTGGACTGGTAATCGCCCTGCTTACACAGGTATCAAACAAAAATGGCTGACATGCCCTTCTTCCACATTGCCAGGTGGGGCTAATGCCGCAGTTGCTGAAGCCTCACATTATTATGGAATTTCTGGTGCGGTTCCCCGAGGTACATTTACAGACACTGCTGAATACTGGGACAATTCTGCTAACTGGGGTCTGAATTCCAGTCGAGGAATGATTGATAGCCGAAATGGTAAAAAGATTAAAGATTGTACCGATGGAACATCAAACACAATCATTGAAGGTGAGATCAGTGGCTATGTCTGGGATGCGACTGGCCTGAATCGTGGAGACCGCCGTCCTGCCAGAAACTGGGGTTGGACGATGGGTGGCTTATCAGGTTGGGGTGGTTGGACACCAAATGTTTCAAACGTCACTGTTCGTTACCCCCCCAATGCAAAAGTGCTGGGAGCAAATGGCCTTGTGTGGGCAGCGTGGGATGATGCCTCTGGAAGTAACTGTCCATTAACTTCGTTTCACGTGGGTGGTGCTCATGTACTGCTGACCGATGGCGGCGTTCGATTTCTTAGTGATAACATCGACATGCTGACCTTCACACTTTTAGCCGTTCGAGATGATAACCAGACACTCGGCGAATGGTAGGAGTTAATTCTTCATTGTAATTCTTGAGCCTTGAGTGGACCGTTCATAGTCCCTCAAGGCTCATATATATTTTTAAATAACTACAACAAGTGAGAATAGATTATGACGCGATTTGCTTCTGGTTTTAATAAACTCTTTTTGGCCACTCTATTATTAAGTATTTCTACCGGTTGTGGTGGAGGAGATACGGGAGATGGCTATACGGGTGAACGTGGCCAGGTAAGTGGAACAATTACCATTGATGATCAACCATTGAAAGAAGGTTGTCAGGTCATCTTCATGTCGCAAAAAGGAGGCTATACCGCAGCAGGAGTTGTTCAAGCCGATGGGAAATACACACTCGTTTACAGTGATGATTCTGGTTTACCCACGGGAATTTATGAAGTGCAGCTCACGGCCCCAATTGTACCTGATTCTACTGAGGTTGTAGACCCGACAAAGATGGCAGCAAACATCAAGATTGGCCCTAAAGGAAAAGTCAGTGGTGCTGCGAGTAACGATCCATTTCCCGTTAAGTATGGGTCAACACAAACCAGCATGCTGAAATTTGATCTTAAGCCTGGTCCAAACACAGCTGACTTCAAGCTAGATAAAAAATAATCACATCACTTTGAAACAAAACAGGTTTTCCTCTCGAATTCCTTCTCCAAGATGACCCATGTGAAATTCTATTTGATGCAGTTTATGTGAGGTACCTTCAAATTAATCGGGCTATAAAGTGGCTTGAAAAATAATTTGGAATTGAAAGCGGCTGACTCATTCGATTCAGCTGTTTTTTTTATACACTCAACAGATAAAACCAGGAAAAACAGACTTTTCAATACTCCAATCACCGAAATTCATCATATTTGGTGATTTGATTATTGAAGAATTCAATGCCATGAACTGTGCAGGCCACCTGATCCTCAGGTTTTAATAAAAATCATAAATTCTCTGGAATAAATCAATGCGAAAGTGGCTCTTAATAGTGTGGTAGGGTAGTTTGTTCTATAAGAACAGGCCTGATAAACGGGGTTTCCTTCAATCACCACTGAATCAAACCCGATTTGTAAGACTCTCATTCTTACAAATCTGATAATCAATTGAGAAATGGAGAACTGAGATGAAATTACTTTCGACTATGTTTACGTTACTGGGGCTTACATTATTCATTGCTGGTTGCACACCAAAATCTGAATCTGCTCCTAAGCCTGCAGATGATCCTGCTGTTCCTGCTGGTGAAGTTGATATTGTTCCACCAGGTGATGCAGCTAAAGCATTAGATGGCACATCGCCAGAAGCTGCTAAGAAAGACGAAGCCAAGCCTGAAGCTGCTAAGAAAGACGAAGCTAAGCCTGAAGCTGCCAAGAAAGACGAAGCTAAGCCTGAAGCTGCTAAAAAGGATGCTCCCAAGAAACCTTAATTTGGGTTTCTGTCATCTTCGCATGACACGACACTTCAATAAAAAACTCTTCCGAAAGCCGGGAGAGTTTTTTTATTTCTACTCTGAGCAGCGAGAATATCATCGAGAGACGAAGGAGCCCTCATATTAATGAGAGTTGCTGCATGAGAGAATTCGGGCGGCAGTCAGTGTATTTTTCAATAACATGGCGATTGTCATCGGCCCAACCCCTCCTGGAACAGGTGTGATCGCAGAAGCAACTTCTTTCACAGATTCAAAGTCTACATCACCGACCAGTTTGTCATTAACGCGATTTATTCCGACATCAATCACAACAGCGCCAGGCTTCACCATATCTGCTGTAACAAATTCTGGTTGACCGATGGCGGCTATGATAATATCTGCGGAACGCACAATCTCTTTCAAGTTTTGGGTTCTACTATGACAAATCGTTACCGTGGCGTCAGCCCCCAATCCACGCTGTATCAACAACATGGCCATTGGTTTGCCTACTATCTCACTACGACCTAAAATTACAGCATGTTTTCCCGCTGTCTCCATTTGAGTAGAGAGGATCATCTGCTGAATTCCATAAGGAGTACAAGGCAGATATCGTGGACGCCCTTGTACAATCAAGCCCACATTTTCAGGATGAAATGCGTCTACATCTTTCAACGGATGCACTACATCCAGTATCGCTGTTTCGGTAATATGCTTTGGCAGAGGAAGTTGAACCAAAATACCATGTACGTTCTGGTCGGCATTCAGCTGATGTACCAGTTCAGTTAGTTCTGCCTCAGAGGTATCAGCCGGCAAACGCTTCAGGGTACTTTGGATTCCCGCTTTTTCACAGGCACGCTGCTTGTTACGGACATACACTGCACTGGCAGGGTCATCACCAACCAAAACAGCCGTCAGATGTGGAACAATCTGAGATTCTGCTTTAAACTGAGCCACTTCCTGAGCAAGTTGCTCACGAAATGTAGTAGCCAGCGCTTTACCATCGATAATATCTGCGGACACTCTGCAAATTCCTTGAAAAGTTTCTGAAATATTCAACGTTGAACACAACATAACCAATCAGCAGGAAATCTAAAACCACCCTAAAAGAATTAATGTGGTGTAAAGACAAATCGCCGCATAAACGGCTGCCACATAATCATCTGCCATGATTCCCCAGCCTCCATGAATCCGATCAAAATAACGAACCGGCCAGGGCTTCCAAATGTCAAACAAGCGGAACCAGAGAAAGGCAATGAGTGAAATCCAAAAGAAGCTTCCATCGATGGCCCGGTTTAGTACCGGCAACATTACTATAGTGAACGCCGTGAATTCGTCGAAAACGATACAACCCGGGTCGTCCAAACCCAGGATTTTTGCCGCGCGGTCACAAATAAAAACGCCAACCAGAAATAATACAACAGCGACTAGAAGATAGAAGGGCAACGTCAGATTGAAACACAGCAGCCCCATGACCAATAGAGGACCTAACAGGCTGCCAAACGTTCCTGGAGCGCGAGGGAGATAACCAATGCCCAACCCAGTGGCCAACAGCAGAATACATTGCTCTTTGATCTGTTTCATTAAGAATCACCAGCAAATTCGCTGCTGTCAGGGGCCTTTAAAAAGTCACTATTCAAGATAATCCAAGTCGTTTATACTTTAACTGACGTTGATTTTCCCTGGTACAAATGAACAACCCGCGTTTTCAATCGCCAATATTTGACGAGATCTCTAGAAGCTTGAAAGATCTGATCTTCAATATCAGGAATCATAGCTGAACAAACACCTCTTGCCAATTGGACTTAAATTAAATCTACCCAGCCATTCAGAATCCCTTCCCGTGAAGTCACATTCTGAATGTCGTTTTGACTATATCATACAGGATTGAATATATGACATCTCCAGAGGTCCCTAAGCGTTCTAAACTGGAACTTCTTAAAGATGGTAGCCGTCAACTTCGCGGAACCATTGCTGAAGAATTAACGAATGACAGTGACGAATTCACCGGTGATTCATGCCAACTTTTGAAACATCACGGATCCTATCAGCAGGATAACCGTGATCTTAGAAAGGCTAAGAATCCAGATGGAACCCGCAAGGGAAAAGCTTTTAGCTGCATGATCCGCACCAGAGTTCCGGGAGGAAAAGTAACCGCAGAACAGTTTCTGGCAGAATTGGATTTGTGTGATCAATATGGCGATGGAACCGTTCGCCTGACGACACGTCAGGGGTTTCAGTTACATGGTGTAATTAAAGGTAATCTGAAAGCGGCTATCAAAGGAATCAACGATTCCAAATTAACTACCCTGGCTGCCTGCGGAGACGTCAATCGAAACGTGATGGCGTGCCCTGCCCCTTATAAAAATAATGCGATCTTCGATTCCATGCAGGACATGGCCTACGCGCTGGCAGAGCATCTCAAACCCAAAACGACTTCGTATTTTGACTTATGGATCACAGATGAGGCAGGCAATAAAACTAACGAAGCAGAGTTTCAGCCAGTTGAAGAACCAATCTATGGTAAAGTTTATCTTCCCAGAAAATTCAAAATCGGCATCGCCTTACCTGAAGACAATTGTGTCGATATTTATACACAAGACATAGGCCTGCTTGCGATTGTCGAAAACGAGGAAATCATCGGTTACAACTTCTATGTTGGTGGCGGTATGGGAGTCACCCCCAGTAACAAAAAAACCTATGCGGCCCTGGCTAAACCTCTAAGCTTTGTGGAAAAGGATCAGGTTCTCGCAGTCGCTGAAGCGGTGGTAAAAGTCCAGCGTGATTTTGGTAATCGCGAAGACCGAAAACAGGCCCGTATGAAATATCTGGTCAACAATTTGGGCATCGAGAAGTTCCGTGAAAAAGTATCAGAATTCCTGGGTGGTCCTCTGATAGCCCCTCGCGATATTGAAGTCACCGGCATCGACGATCACATGGGATGGCACGATCAAGGGGATGGTAAATTATTCTTTGGAGTGAATATTGAAAATGGCCGCATCAAGGATGAGGGCGATCTCAGAATCAAAACTGGCCTGCGAAAGATTTTGGAGACTTACCAATTTGATGCACGGATTACTGCTAAGCAGAGTGTTATTTTTTGTGATATTGATCCTGCTGATCGTGAAGCAATCGAGCAAATACTTGTAGATCATGGGATGAAAAAAGCGGATGAGCTGACTCTGATTCGACGATTTTCGATGTCCTGTCCGGCATTGCCAATGTGTGGATTGTCGGTCACAGAATCTGAGCGGGTCCTGCCAGATCTCATCACAGAATTCGAAGAAGAACTGGCACGCCAGGGACTTCAGGAAGAACGCATTTCTGTGAACATGACAGGCTGTCCAAACGGGTGTGCCCGCCCTTACATTCCCGATGTGGGTCTGGTGGGTAAAGCCGTTGGGAAATATACACTGTTTCTCGGCGGAAATTCGCTCGGAAACCGTTTAGCTTTTATCTATGATGACATGGTCCCACTGGGTGAAATCACCAGCAGACTTTCTCCTCTACTGGAATATTATAAAGAGGAACGTCAGACCGACGAATCGTTTGGAGATTTTTGTCATCGGAAGGGCAAAGAGACGCTTCAGGAAAAAGCCGGCCTGACTGCGAAATAACCTGCCAACTTGTTTATTTCAGTAGTTGATCCGAACCTCTGACGAAAGAGGCTGTCATACATTTTGTCAAAATCAATCAAGAACGGGTTGACCGTGATTGATTGAGCAGGTAGATTATTTGAACAAAGAGGCAGTCAGACTATCAATCGAGACTAAAAGCAAAGCTAGATGACCTGATGCAAACTCACAATCGACTCAACCTGAACCTACTACTAAACCTGCTTACCCAAGCCAGGTCTTAGGTTCTTTGTACGATTGTTAATCAAAAACAGTGAAACCCTGAGACCAGATCGGCCTCAGGGTTTTTTATTTACCTTGCTGGTATTATTCTGGTCTCTCATTAGCTCTCTATTACGAGAGTGGAAATTGATTCTTGGAGAAAACCGATGACCAATGACACAGTAAAGATTTTTGACACCACATTGAGAGACGGTGAACAATCGCCTGGTTGTAGCATGACAACCTCCGAAAAAATGAAGGTCGCCAAAGAACTTGTTGAGCTGGGCGTCGATATTATTGAAGCAGGGTTTCCTATCGCTTCGCCCGGAGACTTCGATGCCGTTAGCAAAATCGCACAGGAATTTGGCAACCAGACGATAATCTGCGCTTTAGCACGCTGTCGCAAAGACGACATCGACCGTGCCTGGGAATCTTTAAAAGAAGCGGAAAAGTCTCGAATCCATGTGTTTCTCGCTACGAGTTCGATCCACCGCGAACACAAGTTGAAAATGAATAAAGAGCAAATCGTGGAAACCGCCGTGGAAATGGTCAAACGTGCCCGCGATTATTGTCCGGATATCGAATTTTCACCTGAAGATGCAGCGCGAACAGAGAAAGACTTCCTTTGTGAAGTCGTCGAAAAAGCAATTGAAGCCGGTGCGACAACTGTAAATATTCCTGACACGGTCGGATACGCGACTCCCGCTCACTTCCACGATGTGATCACAACACTGAAAAAGAACGTCTCCAACATCGACCAGGCCATCATTAGCACACATTGTCATAACGACCTCGGGCTTGCTGTTGCCAACAGTTTGGCGGCAGTGGACGCCGGCGCTCGACAGATTGAATGTACAATCAATGGCTTAGGCGAACGAGCTGGAAACTGTGCCTTGGAAGAAGTCGTGATGGCTTTGAAAACACGTTTTGACTATTACGGCATACAAACGAATATTAACACAAAACGTCTATACCCAATCAGCCACCTCGTCTCGACAGTCACAGGCATGACCGTTCAACGCAATAAAGCAATCGTGGGGAAAAATGCATTCGCTCATGAAGCAGGCATTCATCAGCATGGAATGCTGCAGGAACGCTCAACCTATGAAATCATGCGTCCGGAAGATGTCGGCTACGTTGGCACCAATCTCGTTCTGGGCAAACACAGTGGCCGGCATGCCTTTCGTGATCGCATTCATTCTTTAGGGCATAAGCTGGATGATGAAACGTTCGAAAGGATCTTCAACGAGTTCATTACATTGGCAGACAAGAAAAAAGAGATCTATGATTCAGATATTGTTGCTTTGATCGAAAACCAGGTTTCAGATACTCCTGAAAAATGGAAAATTGTCCGGTTCCACACTTCTGCAGGCACAGGAACAATTGCGACAGCCACAATTGAGTTGATTGATGAAAACGAAAAAATCCACTGCGATGCTGCAACCGGTGATGGCCCCGTTGATGCTGTTTTTCGTGCGTTAGAGAGGATTTCACAAATCTCCGGAGTACTGGAACAATATCACGTTGGCAGCGTCTCGAGTGGAAAAGATGCGCAAGGTGAAGTGCGAGTTGAAGTCCTGATTGACGGAAAATTATATACGGGCCGTGGCGTGAGCACTGATATCATTGAGTCGAGTGCCAAAGCATATTTACAAGCAATTAATAAGTCTGCAGCTAAGCAAGAAAACTAATTATTTCACATTTGCGATTATGACTCAGAAATGACATCTAACGATCCTGAATCACGACCAAAATTGTTCAAAGGCAAGACGATTGTCCTCAGCCTATTGATCTTTGGTCTGTTGATGTCAGGGTCGTTATATGTTTTTCAAGCAGTGAATACATTTCAATTTGCTGATACGCAAAATGCCTTGGCCAAAGAATTTCCTGATTCTCGTCCACGTGTTGAAGGAGGTAGACTCAAAGGAAAACAAAACAATCCAACCACGTTCCGTACGACACTGGCTGTTGATTTCAATCCCAATGATGAAGATGTCCGCATCCAGAAAATGGCAGATCGGATTATGGAAATAGCCTCTAAAAATCTGAATCTCAATGAATACGAGCAGGCAGAACTACATTTTTATCAAGCTATTCCCGAACAAAAAATTATTCTCAGAGAAATCAAACGCGATATCAAAACATGGCTCGCTCAGCACTAAAAAAGTCTTAGTCATGCAAGTCAGTCATTTCGAAAGAGAGTCGATCTCTACAAAGAGCATCTGATTATTTTATCCTGGTCTGGTCTCTTCTACTACAAAATCGCTTCCGTGCCATACTTACTCTGGCTATTATCAATACGATATTTGTTCATTCAACCCCAGCTCATTTTGAACCAGCGTCTGGATAGCTATGAGTTCGTTTCAGAATCTATTTCAAACAAGTAAGGGATTCTGGAGTATCATTGGCTCCATGCTACTGTTTCAATTCTGTCTGGGTTTATATTCAGCTCAAAAATTGACAGTCACTCACGACGAATATTGGCATCTACCTGTGGGGTTATTATCTTGGGAAACAGGACGATTTGACTATGACAGGTTGAACCCTCCCTTAATTAGAACCTGGTCCGCAATCCCGCTCCTGTTTACTTCGGCTCAAACTGGCTCGCCTCCTCACTCGTCAGATCCAGCTGATTACGGTGACGCCTTCATCCGGGCAAATCCGGAAAGTTTTCACCATTATTATGTACTCGGTCGATCTTCGATTCTATTCCTCTCAGTTATCTCTGGAATCCTGTTAGCCATCTGGGCGCGAGAACTGTTTGGTACCTCAGCAGCCTGCCTGGCGGTCTTTCTTTGGAGTATGAGTCCGAATATTTTAGCAAATGCTGCGTTGGGAACTCAGGACCTTGCTATCACCGGATTCTTTTTAGCGACCGTTTTCTGTGGCTGGAAATTTTCGAATCATCTTTCCTGGAACTGGGCCGTGCTCACCGGCGTGGCTCTTGGCCTGGCTCAACTCACTAAATTTACCGCTATCCTGCTGATACCTATTTTGATCATTCAATGGTTTCTGCTGCGCTACAAAAGTACGGAAATCAAAAGTGAACTCTCTCAAAAAATGATACTCGCAAGATGGTTAACACTCCTTTTGCTGAGTTGCTTTGTGTTAAATGTCGGCTATTTGTTTCAAGATACATTCCAGCCAATCAGCAACTATCAATTCCAGAGTTCCGAATTAAAAACTCTAAATGAACTCCCCACTCTACTTCAGAATATTCCTTTACCGATCCCTCGAGATTATCTGATGGGATTTGATCTACAACGTTTCATCATGCAACAAACGCATCCAACCTATCTGGATAACCAATGGGAATTGCATGGATTCCGCTGCTATTACCTTTACGCACTTCTATATAAACTACCCCATGGCGTTCAATTATTGCTCCTGATGGCAATTTACCTCTGGTATAAGCAGCGAAACCACTCTGGCCGCATGTCGCTGCGCTCTCTGGGAATGCTAAGCACGCCTGTAATACTACTGATTCTCATCGCCAGTTTTTCCAATAATCAACTGGGCCTGCGATATATCCTGGCCGTGTTTCCGTTCCTGTTTTTAATGGTTGCCCCCCTGGCTGAACACCTCGATTTTTTTAAACACAAGTTTTTTTCCTATCTGGTCATTGTTGCAATCTTGTCACTCCCATTGTCATTGCGATTTGCCCCTGCTCATTTAGCGTATTTTAATGAATTGTCCGGCGGTCCTGAAAATGGTGACCTGCATTTGATTGATTCTAATCTCGATTGGGGGCAGGATTTATATCGCTTGAAAGAATATCTGCGCGACAACCAGATTGATGATTTAAAACTGGCATATTTTGGAACGATTCCTCCTTCGGCACTAGGTATCGAATACAATTTACCTCTTGATTTCATCCCTGAGCCTGGACGCTATGCTATCAGTGCCAGTATTCTTCAGGGGCGCCCCTACTCTATTAGAAAACAAGATGGCAGTCGGCATAACCTGGGTGCAGATGCATTAGGTTTTTTCCGGTTTTTCGAACCAAAGGCACAGCTGGGATATTCCATTAACATGTATGAACTGAGTCCGGAAGACGTTATTCGTTGGCAAATAGCTGTGAACAGGGCTAATCGAGGATTATTCCCCTAGATGATAATTTTCTGGAGATTCCAGTACAGAGAATGGATTCGAGTTAGAAAGGCAATCTCGTTGCTTGTTCAAGCCCCGTTTCACGCAGGAGTTCAAAATACTGTTCTGGCGTATTAATATTCTGCAACCCCTGCAATTGTGGATCAACTTCACGTAACTCCTCTGCATCGAGAAAACAGGCATCGACCTCGTTCGCCAGATCAATGGGACGCCGTTGATTTAAACTGATTAAATGCTGAATCGATTCCACCAGAGAAGTCCGATAAACGGCCGCCAGAGGGTGATACCATTTTCCCTCTCGAACCATAACCAGTTGATTTTCGGCTAACGCTGATATGATCTTTGAAATAAATGAAACGTGAATCAGAGGTGTATCACAGCCCGAGACAAAGGCAGCATCGCATTGATCTTGCAGAGCAGCCAGCCCATGTCCAATTGCCGAGAGAGGCCCTGCCCCCGATTCTTTATCATGGATGACAGTAACGAACTCGGGCAGTTCGGGTAACTTCTGTCCTTGTGCGGCAATAACCATAACGGGCGAGACGATAGAAGAAACAATTCGTACAACTCTTGGTAACATTAATTCAGTGCCCAAAG
>NZ_CALEMX010000437.1 GCF_937910335.1 uncultured Gimesia sp.
ACACGCCGGATATTATCCCGAGGCTTTGTCAACCAGAGAATTTCTCTCAACGGAACGCCTTCCCAGACACCCGTGCCAAGTGGGTCTCTGATATTCAAACACGTCATCACTTTGGAAAACCGGACCGCGTGTTTTTCACCCAGTTTGAGTAGCGCATCAAAATTGAGCGCGTTCCCTTTTTCTTTGGTGAGCGGATTTCCCAGCCGTGATTTATTTTCCGGATCGCTGATGACTTCCAGCGACCAGGTATCACGCGTTAAGCCAACTTCTTTCCTTTTCTCTTCGCTGAGTGAATGCGGCTTAGAATTTCCACGCGAGACATCTCGAAACACTTTCGGAACCGTGAGATTGGTTTCGAGTTTGTCAATCGCTTTCTGCAGTGCAGGGTCTCGAGGCTGATCTTCTGCCGACAACTGATTCAAAGCGGACAGCCCCGCAGCTCCTGCCACGCCGTAGCGTAAAAAGAAACGTCGCGATAATCGCGAATGTTCTGCCAGGAATGTATCCAGTGAATCAGCCATTATCGCACCTCTTGGAAGAAAAGATTAAAAGAACTTTTTCAATCAGATACATTTTGGTGAGCGTTGATGTATTACGTCAACAACTATCAAGCTTTTCCACAAGAGGAAACAGGATTTCGATAGAAGCGAGTAGGAGCTTGTCTGAAACGACTTATTGATCGAAGACCATTAATCCGTGTGGACCATTGGGAATCAACATCATTTTGTGATGTACGCAAATTCTGCCCGGGTTTCCAATGGTATGAAATTGCTCGATTAAGTCTGGCTTCGTGAGATCGGAAATATTGGCGATGGTAACCAGACCTGTCGCGCGATCTGCAATGTAAAGTCGATCTTTAAAAATTGTCGGCTTCCCCAAATGCTCTCGCCGCTTACCTAATTGATACTTCGTTAATTCCTTGAATGGGCGTTGCTCATTACGGTCGAGCAAAACATATCCGCCTCTTGTGGTGACCAGAGTTTGATTGCCGACCGCGATTAATCCATTTGAAGCACCAAAGCGCTCGGGATGATTATTCCCACTGAATCTGGGAATCGAATAGGATTTGTTTTGCAGGTCATACCAGTATATCCCCGAGACATGCCAGAAAGCGGCGGCAAAACGTTTCTCAACCAGCCCGCGCATGATCTGATCACCATACAGCAGCCCATATCGGTTTTCCTTGAGAATCATTTGTGGGTTATCAGGTTGAGTGACATCTACAATCAGAAGCGTATTAGCGCCATTTTGGAGCAGCGCATATTTTCCATCGCCGGGAACTTCGACTTGCTTAATAGCGCCCCGAGCCGGGCGGTAGCGACCGATTTGTTTAAGCTGGTTCTCGCTAGATAATTCGTAGATTCCCAGTCCTGCGATCCCCTCGGCGACATAAATTTTTGTACCTTGCACATAAACGTCGGTGGCAAATCCTTTGGTGGGAAGCTTGGAGAGACGTTTGAATTCTGATTCGATCTGGAGCACTTCAATGCCTCCGTTTCCGCACGCGAGAATCGCTTTCGCATCCAAAATATCAACGGCATGAACCTGGCCATCTGTTTTGTAGAGTCGGTAACGGCTTGATTCCGAAACTGATTTTTGGGGATGGATGACCGGCGGAGTGTTCGGCTCCGGATCGGGTACGCGGGCGATTCCAGGAGCGGCGATGATATGTAAATCGGACCAGCCGCCAGCGACATAAATATAATCTTTCGTTAAAGCCAACGAGCCGACATAGCTTCTTGCATCGCGTCCTTTCACCTCGGGAAGTACCGTGCGACTTATGATCTGGGGATGTAATTTATCGGACACGTTGACGAGAAACATGCCGTTATGCGTATCGGAAACGAATGCATAATCACCGGCGACCGTCACACCCCACATATCATTTCCCCGATCATAAAAAGGAGGAAACTT
This sequence comes from uncultured Gimesia sp., assembly GCF_937910335.1. Taxonomy (GTDB): domain Bacteria; phylum Planctomycetota; class Planctomycetia; order Planctomycetales; family Planctomycetaceae; genus Gimesia. Next base: position 1,915 of record NZ_CALEMX010000437.1, read on the forward strand.
AACGCGCGAAAGGAATTTCGGATCTGCAGGATTCGTAAGATCGAAGATTTCCAGTCCATGCCCGCGTCCATATCCTGGATCGCCTGGTTGTCGATGTTTTTCGCGTGAATGATGCCCGGTTGCAGCGTAAAGATAGTTGCCTCTCACATCCAGGCCATCTCCGAAGCCGTCTAAATTCACTTTCGCAGTAATCTTTGGATGACGTGAATCAGTGATATCGATCACGACGACTTCCGAAGTCGCCCAGACACCGGCATATATATAGTTATTTCTGACAGAGATTGACTGCGCTTCACCTGTTCGCACCGTGCTTAGATGGAGTGGTTTGTTTGGATTCGAAACATCTACCAGTTCCACGCCATAATGACGTAATGCCAGAAAAAGGATGTTACCGGATACTTCGACTCCAGTTGCAAATTCGACGGAATCGTAGTGCGCCAGCAGTTTCGGATTTGAACGGTCTTTGACATCAATAATAAAAGCCCCATCTTCACGCGAACCAACATAGGCGATGCCATCTTTGACTGCGATTTGTCGCGTATTCCCTAAGCCGGAAATTTTGCCGACGACTTGAGGTTGCGTCGGTTTTGTAATATCAAGGATGTGAAGCACGCCCCTGCCGATGGCATATGCGAGCGTTTCATCAATGGCCACATCAATCGAAGGACCGATACCGGCATTGGCAACAATCGGAAGATTGGTGGCTGGTGCCGATTTGGTTTGCGGCTGTTGATTCAGTAGTTTTTGTTGATTGTAGTAGAACGCATACGCGTGAAGACCAATTACGGTGAATAAGTAATTAGTTTCACCGGCACTGATTTTTTTCAGGTCGATGGTTTTCAGCATCCGCCAGATTTCTGGCAAATGTGCGTGAATCAACTTCGGATTTTCACTCAGCATGACCATGTGATAACCGGTGAGTGGAAATCGAACATGGGCCAGCACGGCAAGCGCCTGATCATCGAGCATGGATGGTTGATACAGACTCCAGGCTTGTGCGCTGCCATGCAACTCTGGTTCTTTCCAGTTCCATTTTTGTTGCAGAGCCTGCCACTCTTGTTCTGTATGAAATTTGCGATACATTTCGCCGGGAAAATCTCGCTCCATTTGAATTTTTGCAATGTGTTCTAACAAACGATGCAGGGTCTCTTTCTTTTCGGCCTGAGGTTCAAAATGAAAAAGAGCATTCACGCGAAATGCACCCTGATTTGCATAGATGGGGTGCCCATTAATTTTGATGTCAGGTCCCACATGCATTTGCTGCCAGCGCAGGCCATCTCGTTCTGCTAAGAATGCTTCATAGGTGTCTAACCAATGTTTGTTGCCTGTTCCTTGATAGAGGGCATACACACTGGGTAGCAATATTGAAACGTGCTGTGAAATAAAACCCGTCCAGGCAAAGCCCACATGCGCCTGTGTCACGCCATCCGCGCGTTTGATTGACCAGCCATTCTTTTCCAGACGACGGCCCACCTTCTCCATCGATTGACTGATCCAGGATTTTTCCTCCGCAGTCGCGAGCGAAGAACGCGCATAACGGGCCAGACTGATAATGTATGTGGTGTGTTGATCCATCGATGAATCATCAAAATAGGCACTTTTATCATCCGGATGAGGACCTCGCGGCACAAGGCCAACAAGTGCCGGCTTGCCGGCTTTGGGATGTGTTTCCGGCAGTGAACCGATCATTTTCAACGCCTGAAAGCAACGGTTGATGTTTCGCTTGAGGAAGGGATCAGGTTTTGCCTCGTAAGCATCCAGAAGTGCGATCAGCATGTGACCTGTGTGCAGCGAAGTATCTGCAATCCGCGAGCCATAACCCCAGGGCATCGGTTTTTCTGCTTTGATGTCTGCAGGCGAGGTCCAACTTGCTTTGGTAGATAAACGCGATCCATACAGGACGTAAGTTTCCGGGTGTTGAAAGTCAGCGAAATAATCTTTCGCCAGCGAGAACACATGCGCGTCCAGTTCCTGTTCGCTATGAGGAAACGCTTTCGGTTGCGCGTTCTGCTTGATCTCAGCAAAGACCCCGGTAAGCAGTGATGTCATGCAGAAGAAAACAACAAGACCGCTAAGGAATGAGCGACACCATCGCTGAAATATCTGGAAACAAACCATGCTTAAAAACCTCGGATCTGGAGTGAACAATCGAAACACTCATCCTATCGGGTAACGCAGACAGAATCCAGAACACTATCCCCTCACTCAGGCACGACTGGTGACACAAAGCCGGCGGGTTTGAATGCGAGGACGGAGCAGTCGACTTTTTCAAGCATGCGTTCTGCGGTATTTCCGATGAAGAAACCGCTGATGCCTGTGCGGGCTAATGTACCCATCGCGAGCAGGTTGATTTTGTTTTCCGCAATGAAGGCGGGAATGGCTTCTTCGGGAGAACCTTCCAAAACATGCGTTTTTACGCCATACGAGAGTGTACGGTAATCGGTCTGGGCCAACTGCTCGTTCAGTTCACTCTCGATTTCTTCCTTGATATCCGCGGCACATTTTTCAATCGTTTCTTCGCCGACATCCAATCCTTTCAGACGCTGATCCAGTTGCGTATCAATGGCGTGTACCAGATGAATTTTCACATCGGCCATCTGACCGATTGAAACAATGAAGTTCAAGATATCGCTACTGACTTCACTCATATCGCTGGCAACCACGATTTCGGGAACTTCCGGTTCTTCACCTATTTTGACGGCATAAACCGGACAGGGGCATTGGCGGAAAAGATTCATAACCGTGCCACCGAACAACCGCCCTTTAAATCCATGGGGTCGCGTTCCAACCAGCACCAGATCATGATTGTTCTTGATGACTTCGAGAATAATCTCGCGCCAACTGGGGCCGAGGGCCACTTTGGATGTACTTTCCACTCCGGCAGCTTTTGCTTTTTCAATCAAATGCCCCATGACCTTGTGGGCTTCGTCTTCCACATTATTAGAAAGGTGATTCCGATCCTCTTCGAGTAAATGTTTCGTATGCGCAGATAAGTCAATGGCAGCAAAGAACTCCAGCTTTGCATTCACCAGATCAGCCAGCCAGATTGCGCGTTCGACGGCTTCGGCAGTCTGTTCATTTAAATCGGCAGCGACCAGTCGATCCGCGTGGGTCAGATCAACACCGACTAATATTGAATTGATTTGGTGCATGGTATTACTCTCTTAATAATTTTGTCAGCGTATTTTTTATGATTTGACTATTCCGCGCAATTCAGTTCCACATAACCATTATGACAAGAGCTTCCAACTGTTCCAAGTAGATCCTGAAATAATTTCACATTTGAGGAGTGAGTTATACAGACTCTGCCGATTGAATGCCAATCTAACGTTTTGGCTTTTGCATCAACAAAATAAATTCGTGAACTTTATTGACGCGAAATACGGAAGGAAAGCCTAAGGGCCTGAGATTATTATATTCCGACTGCCGATTCCAGATAATCAGATCATCGTAAATAAAACCGATCTGCTGTAACTTTGTGGCCAAATCACTGTGAAAAGGAAAGAATTGACTTTTCTTTCGCAAATCCATCACGATCACACAACAGTATCCTCCCGGCCGCAGCGCAGTTAATACCTGTTCAAAAACCTGAGTCAGCTCCGTTAGAAATTCTTCGTAATCTTCAACAACGCCCAGATCCTGCTCATGATTTCCATAATGCCGCACCGCTTTATGGTCAGCCGTTCGACGTTGATTCAACACATTCCAATAAGGTGGGGAAGTCACACAAAGATCGACACTTCCCGGCGAGACCCATTTGGATAACTTCAAAGCAGAACCGTGATGAATGCACGATTTCACTTCCCGCTGTTCGATAGCAGGAGCAGACTCCTTTGGGGTGGCTGACTGCAAAGCAACTTCATTCAGGCGCTGATTGCCTAAAGCCGCATAATCCTCTGAGAGTTCCACACCGATGCCGGTTTTACCCATTTTCTCTGCTGTCACAATCGTACTGCCGGAACCGGCAAACGGATCGAGTATTATCTCTCCCTCCAGAGGCAGGAACGTTTCAATCAGGCGTTCGACGAGCATTTCAGGAAAGATCGCCGGATGTTTCAATCGCACTTCTTCGGTCGACTTGCGAATATCACTCCAGACACTGATCGAATTTTGAATCCAGCGTTTGCCATCCAGCGCATTGTAAGGCTGCGGCATTTTTCGTGTGCGTTTTTTCTTTTCTGGTGATTCTTCAGAACTCGACACGCGGTTTAAAGCCTCTCGCTCAAATGATGATATTCTGAATCACGTGGGAACAGAGTTACCGGAAACAGGTAAATGAATTCGCTACAGACCTTGTAAATAGGCATTCAAGTCGGCCAAATCTTGCGCTGACAGATCTTTCAATAATCCTTTGGGCATCAATGAAGTGCTTTTCTTGTTTTGGAATTCGATTTCATCCGCTTCAACGCGCGTTGTTTGATTATTGGAATTGCGTAGCGTTAATCCATCCACTGACCGGTAAACAACGAGACCCGTATACACCTTCCCATCCACGGTTTCGACAACCGTTGTCTGATAACGTGGTGAGACATCCCGATTCGGAGCCACAATGGCAGTAAACAGATCTTTCCGGGAGAACCGCTTGGCGGCACCTGTTAACGCGGGCCCCAATGCACTTCGATTTCCATGACATTGCACACAGGCCCGTTTCCGAAACAAAGCCTCTCCCCTTGTTTTGTCACCTTGCTCCCAATCCACGGTTTCCAGCAATTCGAAGAATTTTTCGGTCTCCGGTCCGCTTTGCTTTAAAATCGATGCAAAGACTTTCGGGTGCGATTTCGACAGCCAGTCTTCCCAGGCCTGAATGAAAGCTCGCTGAGTTTTGGAATCGCCGCCATCGCCGGGCAACCCCAACTGTTGACCGGTCCATTTTCGCAATAACGACCCAATGCGCAACTGAAGTTTTTGTTCGCGTTTATCCGTTCCCAGACGGCGTAACGTTCCAAAGAGCAGCACCTTCTCTTCCGGCTTCGTGGATGCTGACAGTTTTTCCAGCGCAGACACACAGGTTTCCAGCATTTCAATTTGTGATGACGCCAGACCAGCGATATATTTTTTGCGATCCTGTTCTTCAGGAGTCGTTCCCAGAACGGCCAGAACCGCCGCCTGTAACGCGAAGTCGTCATAGAGCTTGCGAATCATTTCTCGATGCGCAGGCTCCTTCGATTCCCCAAACACAAAAATCACATCGCTTTTCCAGAGAAAATCAGGATCGGCTTTGATTTTTTTATCAAAAGCTTCAATCGCTTTTGGCAAAAACTGTGAAGGTAACTGACTGAGAAACAGCACATGGCCGGGCATACCGAAACCCGGTTGCTCAACGATCTGTCGCGGGAGATCGGCGTCAATTTTGACAAGTTGTGTATAGAGTTCCTTAAACCGATATTTCCCATTTGGGTTGAGCCAGGAATCGATCCAGGCTCGAATC
>NZ_CALEMX010000438.1 GCF_937910335.1 uncultured Gimesia sp.
TTATGCGAATCCTGACGTGATTCACAATCCATTTCAGAGTTTGTCCGGTTTTATTTTGGAAACAGTCGGTGTACTATTTAAGAAAGAATGGCGGGATCTCCCCAGCCGATATCGTTCACCCCTACATAGACGGTCTCTTCAAGGTCTGATTGAAGCATAGTTACAAAGGATTCTCCCGTGAAATATTTGATCCCTTTTTTCTGTCTGGCAAGCTTGCTGTCGGTGGTACCAGCCTCGTCGGTCTCTGCAGCATCACAGGCGAAACGCCCTAACTTCATCGTCATCTTCTGTGATAATCTGGGATATGGTGACATTGAACCGTTCGGGTCCACAGTCAACCGCACCCCTTGTTTAAACCGCATGGCCCGGGAAGGTCGTAAGTTTACACACTTCTGTGTCACCGCCGGCGTGTGCACTCCCTCGCGGGCCTCGATTATGACGGGCTGTTATTCTCAACGGGTGGGCATGCATTGGAATCCTCGCGACGGTCAAGTACTACGTCCTATTTCTCCTTACGGATTAAATCCAGAGGAAGTCACAGTCGCGGAAGTCTTAAAAAAACAAGGTTACAAAACCGGCATGATCGGAAAATGGCATTTGGGAGATCAACCTCCGTTCCTGCCAACCAAGCAAGGTTTTGACTACTTCTACGGCATTCCTTACAGCGACGATATGACACAAGCCGTTGGAAAACGTATTGGCGATCGACTGGATGGAAACCGCTGGCCTCCTCTGCCCGTCATGCTGAATGATAAAGTCATTGCAGCGGGCGTTGATCGTAATTTGCTGACCAAGGACTACACTGAGAAAGCCGTTGAATTTATCGAACAAAATAAAGACCAGCCTTTCTTCCTCTATTTTCCGCAAGCCATGCCCGGCAGTACAAAAGAACCTTTCTCCAGCAAAGGGTTCCGTGGCAAAAGTAAAAATGGTCCTTGGGGAGATAGTATCGAAGAACTCGATTGGTCAACCGGTCAAATTCTAGACAAACTGGTTGAGCTGGATATCGATGAGAATACACTCGTCATCTGGACGTCAGACAATGGGTCGCCGATGGCCAGGAATATGGAAACGACAGAGCGAGGCACGAACAAGCCTTTGTACGGACGTGGCTATACCACTTCAGAAGGTGCATTCCGCGTGCCTACAATCATGTGGTGGCCGGGCAAAGTCCCAGAGGGAACCGTGTGCAACGAACTGGCAACCACGATGGACCTCTTGCCTACCTTTGCAGATCTGGCTGATGGCAAAGTACCCCAGGATCGTATCATTGATGGTCATGACATTCTCCCGTTGATTGAAGGCAAACCTGGTGCCAAAACGCCTTATGATGTCTTTTACTATTATGCCATGGATCAGTTACAGGCCGTGCGTAAAGGCCCCTGGAAATTATTCGTGCCACTCAAAGAATTCAGCAGACACCCGCACTTTAAAAAGGGTCAAAGTACGAAACCACTTCTATTTAATGTGGTGATAGATATTAGTTCCGAGCACAATGTTGCCGATCAGCATCCTGAAATCGTGAAAGAACTAATGGCACTCGCAGAAAAAGGACGCGCTGATCTGGGGGATAGCAAGCGTCCGGGCGCCAATCAACGCAAACCAGGAAAGATTGACAACCCGGTTCCCCCGACGTTGAAGACAATATCCACCAAATAATTGACACAAAATACTCCAAACCATTCAGCTCTCCGAATGCTGGATAGAATACGAAACCTCTTTACTGAAAGCCTTTGATGGATCCCCTGGAAATTGACTGCCAGACAGTCAAACAAAAACTTGACAGTAACCATCGTTTTTTATTGCTCGATTGCCGAGAGCAGGACGAGTACGATACTGTTAACATTGCAGAATCCCAACTGTTACCCATGAGCGAAATTCAGCAGCGCGTCTCCGAACTGGATAAACATCGCTCTGAAGAGATCATTGTCTTCTGCCATCATGGTATGCGCAGTATGCAGGTAACGTCCTGGATGTTACAGGAAGGTTTTACAAACGTCAAAAGTATGCAGGGAGGCATTGATGCCTGGTCCTGTCAGATTGACAATTCTAAACTGCGATATTGAGCGCTAGCGTGGCAGTCGTAATTTCAGCTTGATATAATTTGATTACAACTTCGAACTTTTCACCTTTGACCCCACAACGGGAGTTTCCAATGTCATACGAACAAGTACTGTTTATGCTTCCTCTTCTTGCAGGCATGGTTTTCAGCAATACTGCCCAGAAAGCAGCAGCCGAAGAGCCACTCGTATTCATCTCGGCTTTTGCCCCCGGCGAAAAAGGAGCCATTCACGCCTTTCAAATGAATCCCAAAACGGGCGAATTGAAAGAGGTCGCACGCAACACAGAAGTCGAGCATCCCTTTTTCATGACCGTTTCACCAGACAACAAGTATCTCTATTCCATCAACGCGGAAAAATTTGGTGGCAAAGATAATGAAAATGTCGCCGCTTTCAAATTAGAAGGCCGCAGCGGTAAATTAAAGTTTTTGAATCAACAATCATCTCATGGCACAGCTTCGTGTTACCTGGACATCGACAAGTCAGGTAAAGCTGTTGTTGTCGCCAATTATTCTTCTGGTAACGTCGCTTCTTTACCCGTCAAAGCAGATGGTTCTCTGGGAGAAGCGGTATCCATTATTCAACATAAAGGTTCCAGCGTTGACACCAAACGCCAGAACGAACCACATGCCCATAGCATTGTGATCAGTCCCGATCAGAAATTTGTTTTCGCCGCCGATTTAGGAATTGATAAAGTATTGTCTTTTCAAATCGATCCGGAAACGGCCAAACTTTCTCCCAGTCCACAACCTTATGTAAGAACGGTGCCCGGTGGTGGACCGAGACACATGACGTTCCATCCCGATGGTAAACAACTTTACGTTATCAATGAGCTCAAAAACTCAGTAAGTCATTTCTCCTACGATCCAAAGACCGGCACACTCATTGAACGAGATACGATCTCAACCGTTCCTGAAGATTTTACTGGCACGAGCCATACTGCCGATTTGAAAATCACGCCCAATGGTCGTTTTCTTTATGGAACGAATCGTGGGCATGACAGCATTGCCGCTTATGAAATTGATGATGACGGAAAATTGTCTTTACTCGAAATTGAACCGAGTTTAGGCAAGGGACCACAAAACCTGGCGATTACAGCGGACGGTAAATTCCTGCTCTGCGCGAATATGCCCGGCAATAATGTGGTCGTGTTTCAAATTGATGATAAAACCGGAAAACTGACTGCAGTGGGTGAGCCGATTTCCATGCCCATGCCATCCTGCATTATGATTCGATAATCCCTGACCGGTTTTTCGGATCGATACTTTAATTGCAAACGATTTCAGCCCGAGTGATCGGTGCCTGGCTTAGATTCCGCTTTCTCTTCAGTTTCCGGGAACCTGGAATCGTATTCATCCATCAAAGTGGAGGGGCAGGTCTCTTCCTGTTCACATTGTTTACAGATAATGTGAACGAGATCAGTGCCGCCGATTCTCAACTGATTTTTTTCACAAAGTTGATAGAGTTCTTTTAAATGTGTGCAAACCATCGTTTATGACCTTTTTTAATCGTACCATCGATTGTATCAAGTAGAATGAAAAGCCAGCGAGAGGAGCACCGATATCATTTAGGCTTTATCACTGTATTGTTATTCATTCATTCCCAGCGATGCAATAGCAATTGCCAACCGTGATATCGTCAACCGTGATTTCATAGTCGAATATTAAATTAAACAGGACTTTCATGAATTATCCTGAGCATAATTGGTCGTTTTTGCATGTCAACGACAGCCATATGGGAACGGCCCGCTCGTATCGTTTCCGCCCTGCCATCAACAAACGCTGGGCGGCGATCAAGCAACAGATTGCTGGCATTGATGCGGATCTACTCTTGCATGGCGGCGATCTGACACGGGATGGCGACACACATGAATTTGAGTATCAACAGGCCCGAGAAGACCTCGATACGCTGCCCTTCCCTACGTTTGTGATTCCCGGCAACATGGATGTCGGCAATAAACATGCTTCTCAAAATGGAGTCAAAAATCGCTGGGACCCCAAAGGACTGGGCTGGCATGACCCTGACTTAAATATGACGGCCAAACGCCTGGATTTATTCAGCAACTATTTTGGCCCGTTGCAATGGTCGTTTCTGCATCGTGACGTTCGCTTCACGGGATTCTACGCCGCCCTCGCAGGCACAGGATTGCCACACGAACAACGCTTCTGGAACATGATGGAACGACTCCCCCATCTGCCCCCGGCAAAACATCATGTCGCCGTCATGCATTATTGGCCTTTTATGGAACACCCTGATGAACCCGCCTGGGATCTAACCAAGGGAGATGAATATGATAACTGGTACTTCTCGATCGACCCTCCTCATCGCCAGCGAATGTGGGAAATCCTAAAAGCAGCCAACGTCGAAATTCTATTTTGTGGCCACGTTCATACGGGACGTCCCGTGCAAATTGTGGATAACATCCGCCTGTATCGCACACAACCAGCGGGTAATACAGGGCAACTTTCTGAACGCTGGCCCGAAGCAGACACGCGCTTCGGCTTCCACCGCTGCGATGTCACAAATGAGGGCATCGATGTAAAGTTTATTCTTGGCAACGATCAATGCGAAGAATTTGGCACCTTCGGCCCATTAGGACATCCCTCTGTTGAAGAACGCGATTACAATATTGCAGAAGAAAAACCACCAATACAACCTGATATCGACTTGTGAAACGAGTAACCAATCGGGAGAAATCTTATGAAAGTATCCGTTTATATTGCCTCCACCCTGGATGGTTTTATCGCCAGAAAAAATGGAGAACTCGACTGGTTGCCTGGAGCCGACGGCGAAACTGATCCAACGGGCGAAGATTTTGGCTTCCACGAATTTCTGGATTCCGTCGATGTCATGGTCATAGGACGCAAGACTTTTGACATGGTCATTTCTTTCGGGGAGTGGCCTTATGCTGACAAACGGGTGATCGTACTTACCAGCAAACAGATTCGAATTCCGAGCAAATTATCGTCAACGGTCGAGGCCAAATCGTGCCATCCTGTCGAACTGGTTCAGGAATTGATAGAAGCGGGTCACCAGCACCTTTATGTTGATGGGGGCAAAACGATCCAAAGTTTTCTCAAAGAGCGTCTGATTCAGGAACTCACTATTTTCCGAGTCCCCGTCCTCATTGGCGGCGGGACTCCCTTGTTTGGAAAATTAGACAAAGACATACATTTCCACCACGTTCAAACCACCTCATTTGAAAATGGCTTTGTAGAAAGCAAATACGAATTGATCCCCTGACAAAGCGTTTGCAGAAGAAGAATGTTTGTACGACATTTTTTTAACATAAGTATCTACTTAAAAGGAACAGACCATGTCAATTTCCTATAGAACCCTCGTCACAATTTTCAGTCTCATTATGAGTACTGCATTGTTTGCGGAAGAAAAAACAGAAGCGCAAAACGCAGAGCTTCTCAAAGCCGTCAAGAAACTGGACATGGCTTTTTCAAAACGGGATAAAGAGACCATTCGAGAGATGACCGATCCCAATCATTTGTCGATAGCTCCTGCTTTCCAATTTTTTAATCGCGCAGATCAGTTAAAAGCGCTTCCGGAACTGAAACTCACAAAATTCGAAGCGGAACACAAAAAGATAATTCACACAACGCCCCGAACTGCCCTCATCACATATGAAGCAAATATTGAAGGAACATTTGCAGGCAAGGAACTCACAAAACACGTACAGATTCTGGAATCCTGGGTCAAACGGAATGGAAAATGGATTGAAACATCCTACCAGGAAACTCCGCTGCCCTGATCTTGTTTCAGATCACGTTTCCGGTTTAAGAATTCAAATCGGGAACCGGGAATAAAAAGTTTCTTCGCTGCTAAGAAGAGGCTTTCTCTTTTGTTGCCGCTTTCATCCAGGCTTGCAGCATGTCGCGTAACATCGCTAGATCACGGAAGAGTATCTTTCGATCTTTGTGAGCATGCTCAAAGCACCACGGGCCGCGAAAGCCGGCCTTCCAACCAATCTCAAAACAACGTTTAAGATCGTATAGTGCGTGCTCCCCTTCAGGTCCCATCGCGCGGGCTTTGAAATCGCAGGTGACGGCAATGGGGAATGTTTCTTTCAAGCCGGCATAACGGAGAGCATTGCTATCCCAGTTTCCGGTATCGGGGCAAGCCGCCACATTATCACCGATCGCTTTGATCAGCTTTACCACCGAAGCCGGGTCGTTTTGCATCCAACCATAATTTTCGACGAGCATTTGCACATTACGCTCGGCACCGTAGTCGCACAACTCCCGATAGCTGGCGACATGAATTTTCATATCAGGCCGCTTGGCCAACGGCAAGGGTCGCGCCCATTTCAATCCCAGATCGGAGGCGACATCGATTGATTTTTTGTAAGTGGTGAGTGCTTTATTACGAACTGCTGCGTCGTCGCTGTTCATATCGAGATTGCGCTGGTTCATTTTCAAATTGGTAAGAACGCAGCCCGCCTTGTCTGCTGCAGCGCGAACTTGATCCAGATATTTTTTATCCGTGGATGCCAAAGTAGACGTATTCAGATCAATCACCCGCATCCCCAATTCATTCCGCAGAATATGTGGCAGCTCCAGCAGAGTCATTTTCCCTTTCGCCGGCTTGGCTGACATCTGATAGGTCATCGAAGATGTGGTCACGCCAATACTCTCATCGAGTGATTTCGCAGTTGGTTCTTTTATATTCACTCTTGCCTGAGCAATCGTTCCCAGAAAAGGGGCCACGAAAGCACCGCTGCCTGTATAGAGAAAATTTCGTCTGGTTAAGTCCATTTCACTTCTCCTGCCTGAGGCGGAATAATCAGTTCAGATCGTTCGTAATTAAGATTCCTCGCTGAAATCCTATCTTAATTGGAAGATCGATGTAATAAAAAACTCGAAATTTGAATACGCGTCATTTTGTAAAACGTGAGGGCATTCCTATGTGCCATTCCTAAATCATATGCTTGAACTCGATTCTCAGACTGATAACCCGTATATGTAGATTTTCCAGAAGTTGGGGGGAACCAACTTCAGCTTAATCCCCTCGGTTTGTAGTGAATCAACGAGTTAACCCAGGTTGAACTTGGAGAACACAAATTCAGTCTCCTGATTTCAGAAAGAGTGTTTTGACTTAGTTCTCAATAAACCATAAGTCCCTAATAAGTTAAGTAGTGAACGCTAAATCACAAAACATTTCAGTTAAATTATTAATTAAAGCAGTATATGAGGTGAATAGAATGACAATAGTAGGTAGAGAAATATGGATTTATAAAATCCCAGTGATTACACTTTGTTCTTATCAAATAATGTGATTCATAATAAAGTGATTTGGTACGTACGAAAGCAATGAGTGCGCATCTTTCTCTGACCTGCCTAAATTCATAATTTGCATGCCTGAGAAATCATGATCGTAACCATTTGTAAAAATTAAGGTTATGACGTATTCTACCCGACCCCTTGTCTAACATGAGTATTTTCAATGTCTTCAACTTAGTGTTCGTCGAAGGCTGACTCGTTGCAAGAAAATAAAAATTAACGATCGAAGGGTCGCAGTAAAGTGGAACCAATTAAGTCTCAAAAAGAACTCTACGAACTCTTTGACGCCCTCGTCTCCAATGAAATTTCGGCTGAAAAGCATCTTGAGTTACAGCAGCAACTGGAAAATGATCCACAAGCCAGACAGTCCTATTACGAGTACCTTGATGTTCTTCAGGGACTGGGAACGCTTTCCCAATCACAGCAGGATATGCTTGCTGTCAGTCAGTTGCCAAATCATTCTCTAGACCCAGCTGCTTCTGTGACAGAAACTCGCACCCAAAGTTCACCTCAGCCCTATCTTAAGGGTTCCTCTAATAATTCCTTGAAATCAAGGAATTAAGTATGGACG
>NZ_CALEMX010000439.1 GCF_937910335.1 uncultured Gimesia sp.
CTGATTCCTCATCCGTACCACCTCGACCCAATAGCGCATTCAAGCCACGTCCCAATCGGCGTCGGGGAGTACCTGGAGTTTCTGATTGTTCAGACGGATTTTCAGCTGGTATCTGATTTTGATCTTCCATATCGTTCTTTTCTTACAAGTAAACTGCCTGATAAAAATAGGAGCGTCATACGGGGCGCGGGATTCTATTTCGATTCTCAGTTTGAAGCAAGAGGGCTTTCGCAAAGCGTTCGACCTGCTCTAGCCTGTGTCCAGGTTTATTGCAGCTTCTCCAAGACCATTTGAAACGAGTATCATAGAATGGAAAGCGATATGGTTAAACGGGACGCGTTCTAGCTCTGCCAGGTGTTCCACGTGAAACACCCAGTTTGCCAGAATTACTTCGCACGATACAGGAGCACCGGCTCGGTCTCATCTTTCCCATTCAAGTGTGCCTGATTCAATCTCACCAGGAGACTGGGTGAGTACTCATAGGTCTTGACCAGTTCAAAGCGATCACGAACCTGATCGAACTTCTTTTGGAAATCGGGATCTCTGGCGGCATGAGGTCCTGTGATCAGATAAACGGGCACCTGGGGTGGAAGCGACTCTAGAAACTGGAAATCGGCTACCGGTGCGGTGAGCTGATGCCCTTGAGCCTTCAGGTTGAAAAACAACCCCGGCTCAGCGTAGGTGTAGAGAATGTACTCAGATGGACTGGAAACCGGTTCTGCCTGCATGTCTGACAGGACCTGCTGCGAAACCATAGCCAGCCCATTGCGGGGTTTCCAGGCAGCCATAGACCAGGGCATGAAACAAAGAATGAGTATCAAGACGATTCCGACACTGATTTCCGGGATGAATGAATATCGTTCTTTATTGTTATCAGACAAGAAATGGAACAGTGATTTAGTATCACGCTGCTCGATCCACCCCACACATGCGGCTGTCCCCAGCCAGGCTGAGATGGTCCAGGGAATCGTCAAGCGAGGATAGGGATAGTAAAGCGGAGTTGCCAAAAACAATCCGCAAAACCAGGCTGCCAGTAACCAGGCTGCTAAGGATCGCTTCAAAGACGCTGGATCAGGATTGTCATTTTTGCTCTGCTTTTGACCGGTCCGATTACCTGCAAAAAACAACTGCAATAGTATCCCCTCAATTCCCAAGATGCCAAGCATCGGACTGATTCCAAAAAGAGAGGCAACGAAGAGAGGTAGCGCTGCGAACAGACCAATCAAGATTGTATTCCACGTGGAACGTTCCGTTCGTGGTCTCACCTTTATGGCAATCTGTTTTTGAGCTTTTATCATATGCAACAGAAGGCAGAACACCAGACAGACCAGACCGATCCCCATGTAACCTGGCGTCCCTTCGAGCAATTCATGGTTTTGCACCTGTCGGGAAAAGGAATTCAGCCAGCCTGAAAAGCCAACCACATAGCGACTATGATTGGAAGCAACGACAGAGTAACCTCCCCACTTCTGAAGCCCTATCAGCACAGGTGACCAGACAAGGCAGGCGACGCATGCCACCACCACCCACCGCAAGAAAAAACCCGTTTTGGAACTGAATTGTCGACGATGTATCAAGAGCCAGGGGACCATCCCGGAAAGTCCTACCGCCAAAGGAAGCCATCCATTGTATTTGATCGCCCATCCCGCTCCGACCGTGACGCCTGCCAGAACAGGCCATTTCCAGTCTAGACTGAGATAACTTTTCCAGATGAGATAAACACTCAGTAAGAGAAAGAATCCCAACCCCACATCGGTCAAGGCGGCTCTGCTGTAAATCAAATGAAGATCACTGCAGCTGGCAAGGATAGCAGCCACCAGACCCGCTGCCGGGCCAAACCAGTTGCGGGCCACCCACCAGATGAGAGGGATGGTTGCCATTCCTAACAAGAGTGAAGGTAGGAAAGTAGCCCAGGCACCACTGCCAAGAAAGATCATTGACCACTCGATCAAAAATGGAAAGAGCGGCGGTGCATAATAATATCTTCCCGGATACTCTGCCCCCTGCTCTGGACTGAACCACAAGTTCGACGCATAAACGCCTTCATCAAAATGTTCAATCGCTGTTTCTGAAAGAAACAGGCAGCGGAAGAGTCCCCCAAATATGCAGACAGCGATCACCAGCATCAGTTCCTGACGTGTGACCGGATTGTTTTCCTGTTCTGTGGAATTGATGGGTTGCACATCCCGCTTTCAACAAAGTTTGCCATTGGTATGAACGAGTGATCTTCTCAAATTCTACAGGAACGGAACCTGTTTGCCTATGATTCTCTCTAATTCGTCCACTATCATAGCAGTTCGAAACCAATTCAGAATCTGACCCGAAAAATGGTAGTTTGTAATTTGCCTGAGCGGACTATAATTCCCTGAGAGCAGCAATCTTCTGACGGTCATCGAAGACAGCATTGTCCGGATCAGATCCTCAATATACAACCGAATTATTCTAGTGACAAAAGAGAGCAAGCGGATGAGTACTCCAGCAAATTTGTATGACGAAGCAGTCAAGATCTACGAGAGTGGCGATATTGAAAAAGCCGTTGAAAAGCTGAAAGAAGTATTAGCCATCGATGAAAACTACGTTCTGGCGCTTTCGGCACTCGGAGTTTACTACCAGAAACTAGGCCTGTTCGATGAAGCAATTGCCAGTGCTACCAGAGTTACGGAACTGGAGCCAGAAGACAATTTTTCTTTCATTCAGCTCTCGGTTATCTGTCAACGTTGTGGACGAATTCCTGAAGCGGAAGATGCCATGGCAAAGGCGCATTCAGTTGGACCCAAAAAATAACTGACAGCTACTTTTCAGTGGTAATCACTCGGAATGGTGAAGCATCGTCAGAATTTTGCAAACTCGGTTTTCCCCGCAGTTGTTTGAAGGGATTATCAAGTTCTCCCTCGATTTTTTCCGGTTTTTCTTCGAACGAGATTCGCGCGGGCTCGACTGGTGAAAGCAGCTCTCGGGAAACCTGAGTCACCGGGGATTTTTTCACACGATCTACCTGGCTGATTCTCAATGGAGCGTCGGTATTGAAAACTCGACCATCTTGTGATTTCATTCGAACCACAAGTGTTAGATCATCACTGTCGGGCAGTCTTTGCCAGGGAAGCTCAAATCGAAATCCGGAGCCAGCAAATCCAGAATACCAGTGCGAACGGACTTCCTCACTTTTAAAAGTCCAGATACCAACTCTGCGGTTTTCTCCGGTCTGTTTCAGGTCAACCAACTCGAGTTCTAAATCGGCGGGAAGCTTTACGGTTTCTCCATCCGCATCATGGGGAGTTACCAAAGTCGTCCAGAGTTCGTCGCCTGGTTTGTTATCCAGATCTACTCCACCGGTTAACAGGTTATTCACCTTCACGCCGGTCACCTTATAGAGTGCCTGTGTCTGCTCTGGTAATAAGGCTCCCTTGGAGGCATCGACGATCTGGTTTTGCATGACTTCAGTCTGATGCCGGGCCGATTGTAAAGCCTGCTGTGAGTCTTTCAGATCGCGCTGCAATGCAAATATATTATCTTCCTGTTGACGAAGTCGGGCCTCCAGCAAATCGGAATTACCACGACCTCCACACCCGTAAAGAGTGAGAATCAACAACAACGACATCCATGTCGAAAGATATTGCTTCATCGAAAATCAACTAAAGCAGAAGAATCCTCTTCTGCCCTCCTACTCATCAAAATGAAAATTACTCTTTGGTTCCTGGAATCTCAAGGTGCTCCAGAACATTATCAATCAGTCCATAAGATTTCGCTTCTTGCGCGTCCATGAAATTATCACGGTCGGTATCTTGTTCAATTTTTTCAAGCGTTTGACCTGTATGATGCAGCAGAATTTCATTTAGCCGTCGTTTCATTTTCAATACTTCTTTGGCATGAATTTCCAGATCGGTTGCCGTTCCCTGCATGCCCGCTAATGGCTGATGAATCATGATGCGGCTGTTGGGCAAGGCGTTCCGTTTTCCCGCGGCACCTGCTGTCAACAACAGCGCTCCCATACTGGCAGCTTGCCCGATGCAGTACGTTGCCACATCACATGAGATATATTGCATTGTGTCATAGATGGCCATTCCCGCGGTGACAGAGCCTCCGGGAGAGTTGATGTAGAAATGTATATCTGCTTCCGGGTCGTCAAACTGCAGAAATAAAAGCTGTGCGACCAGACTTTGTGCCACCTGATCATTCACCTGCGAACCCATCATCACGATGCGATCCTGGAGCAGACGACTGTAAATATCCATGGCGCGCTCATCGCGGCCATTCTTTTCGATCACATAAGGAGTAAGGACCGTCATATAAAACTCACTTCAATTGATGATAAATTTGATGGTTGATAATCATTCGACAGTCGCTCTGTCGACTCAGTTTATTACTTCGACTCTTCTTTTTTATCTTTGTCTTTGTCTTTATCTTTTTTATCGCGAACCAGCAGTTCGTCAACGAGACCATATTCTACAGATTCGGGAGCGGTCAGAAATCGGTCACGTGAAGTATCCTCGGCAATTTTTTCTATAGATTGCCCTGTGTGCTGCGCCAGAATTTCATTCAAGACTTCACGCGTATCCAGAATGTCTTTGGCCTGGATCTCAATGTCGGAAACCTGACCACCTACTTCGCCGTAAGGCTGATGAATCATCATTTTGGCGTGAGGCAATATATAGCGTTTGGTTTTCTCTCCACCCGCGACCAGAATCGCGCCGCCACTGGCTGCCAGACCTACACAATAGGTGGCTACATCACATTCGATGAATTGCATCGTGTCATAAATGGCCATTGTGGAAGTCACGGAACCGCCGGGGGAATTGACATAGAGATGAATGTCCTGATGACGATTTTCTGACTGCAAATAAAGCAGTTTCATTACGATTAAATTCGCACTGGCATCATTGATCACACTGTCCAGAAAGATGATCCGATTGTCCAACAGGAGATCACCAATCCCCATCTGACGCTGCTGTGAATAATTTCTTGCACGTTGATTCGCCTGAGTTGGCATCTGCCCTGATAAGGGGTCGAACATGATTGTATCCTGAGATATTATGGTTATATTTCGTGACTCGTAACGAGGTTAATTCGGATTTAACTCTCACTTCCATTTGAACTACCGACGGTCGCTGCTGTTACAGAAACAGTCAAGTTGTAGCTCTTATATTCGTTTGCATCCCGAGCTCGAATGAAACCACTCTCTTCACTCAGGCGGGGCGCAAAGCGACTCTCTTTTTGTTTTACTAAACTTATACCGTTCCATATCCGATTTGGCGGTGATTCGTCAAGAGACGTTCTTCAGAGTGAAGGCTCTCACTTCACTTACGTCTTATTTCCTCTGGAAAGCTTAGGATTTCTGAACCGGAGCAGAAAGTGTATATTAATACACTGATCGTGGCTGGCAAAAAACACCAGAGACCCCTCGATCTCTGGTGTCATCAAGTTTGAACCGTTTTGAGAAGGATCACTCAAAATTGTTGTTGCAACAAGACAGCTCGAATTAGTAGGAACTCACATCGTCTGCAACCTGGCCATATCGCAGCCCACCGGGCGTCAACAGACGGGCATAAATGCCGGCATCCATCTGTGGTGATAGAGAACTTCCACTACCATCGCAAAAGATGACATTCACGACGCCACTGGGGTGATTTGAACTGGGACGCCAGGCCTGCCCTTTCTCTGCAGTGAGATTACTACTAATTCTTGAATCCGTTCTTGCTGTTCTTAAATTAAATCCAGATGGTAATCTTAGCGAGGGGCCTTTGAGCACCCCTTCCACATCTACACCAAACCCTAATTCACCTGTGAACGTAGAATACCATTGCCCCGCTTGTATATTTTCAGTCAACATCAGAGTCTGTGTCATCCCGTCAGAGGCAGAAATGATGTCCAGCGACATCCGTGAACTGTGAGGACGCCAAAATACGCCGGAAGCGAACTTAATCGGAACATCTGCGGCTGTCGTGGTATCTCCGTCCAGTCCACCATCAGCGCTGTCCGCTATGTGAGATGTATCTGAAGCAGTATTGTAATTTGCAGTCACGTAACCAATATTCGCACAATAAGAAAGGGCGCCAGGATCATTGCTAAACTGGTCATCACTACAAGTAAAGAAAGGGAATCGCTTGTGATTTAACTCTGTCAGTGACCGAATTTGAGCGACGGTGGCATCTTCTTGCGAAGCTGCGCGGGCAGTCTCGTCCCATTGTTGACGGAAATACACTTGATCCAAAAATGGCAAAATCGTGATGCACCATGACATATCATCGTTTCGAGAATTCCCATCTGGACCCTGGATGCGATTTGTATCAACGAGTAATGGCAGCTCAGAGTTGGCACCGGATGAGTAATTGACCACAGCCAGGCCGATGTTTCTCATGTTATTCAGACAGGATAAACCTTTTGATACATGACGTGTAGACTGAATGGCTGGCAGAGTCAATGAGACCAGAAGGCCGATGACGATGATGATCACCAGCAGTTCGATCTTCGAAAATCCGTTTCGTTTCTGTCGCTTTTGATTGATTCTTCGTGTCTTCATTTCGTTCTCCCTAATGAAAAGACGGTTCAGACAAATTCTCTCTTTCTACCGGGCACACACGGGCACACGCTCATCGGGTTCATTGGAATTCAGATGTTATTGAATGCCAGAGAAAGCGTCTCTGCATTTTCCAAATCATAAAAAAACACCAGAGCCCCGCGGGCCCTGGTGTCATCAAATTTGAACCGTTTTGAGAATAATTACTCAAAAATATCGTTGTCGAAGGAGACCTTGGATTAGAAGGATGTTGCGTCAACAACGGCCTGACCATATCGCAAACCACCGGGTGTCAACAGACGGGCATAGACACCGCTATCCATCTGTGGTGTGAGTGATTTTCCACTACCATCACACATAATTACATTCACAGCACCACTGGGGTGGTTCGAGCTGGGACGCCATGCAGCCCGTGGAGCTGATGTTAAATTTGAACCAATTCGAGAATCAGTCGTGTTTGTGGTATTGAGTAAGTTAAAGCCTGTGGGAAGTACAAGATCATCACCTAATCCAGCTGTTCCAGCAGCAGCGGAAATTGGTAATATCCCTTCCATATCAACACCAAATCCCAAGCCACCCGTATTTTGATCCGCCCAGTTTCCAGCCTGGATATTTTCGGATAGCATCAGAGTTTGAGTCATCCCATCCGCAGCAGAGATGAAATCCAAAGACATTCGTGGAGATACACTTCCACCACCTCCACGCCAGAACACGCCCGTGGAAAACTTAACGGGTGATTCCACCGCAGTTGTAGTTTCAGTCAGACCAGTTGACAAAATTTCATTTGTGTGGGCAACGTGAGAGCCATCACCGGTTGCATTGTAGTTACTCATAACGTATCCGACGTTCACAACATAAGATAATGCACCAGGATCTGTATTAAACTGATCGTCAGGGCAGGTATAGAACGGAAAGCGGATGTTATTCAGTGCAACTAGATTAGAGACTGCCGTTGCATTCAACGTTGAATTTGCTGCCAGACTAGCAGTAGAATCCCATCTTTGCCGAAAACCAACCGAATCCAGGAACGGAAGGATCGTGACACACCAAGAGAGGTTATCGTTTCCAGCCTGAGCATTACCTGAAGTATTTTCGATGTTGGGATCCACCAGCAGCGGCAACTGCGAGTTGGCTCCTGATGAGAAGTTGACGACGGCCAAGCCCACGTTTCGCATGTTGTTCAGACACGATAATTTTCGGGCAGCGGCACGAGCACTTTGAATGGCCGGCAGCGTCAGAGATACCAGGATGCCGATGATGGTGATGACCACCAGCAATTCGATCAGCGTAAACCCTTTACGCTTTTGCAACTTTTGTTTGATTCTTCGAGTGTACATAATTATTCTCCTCACAAAAAAACGGTTCGTACAAATTGTATATTAATTGTTGACAAGTAGCAAAAACAAACTCAAAAATAGTACTATTTATCAGGAATCCTGAAGAATGATCGACAAATCAGATCGACAGGAACAGACGTTTCAATCGCCCCTCTCTAACAGACTCCGATCAGCGGCCCGCAACCAGAATTGGTATCCAAGGCTACATGGCTTTCCCCCTCTCTCCTGTATTATGTTTCATCATTATGCCGATCAGGTGATAGATTTGCTTTTGTAGTTTCTTCGATGCAACTAATTCTGTGGAATCGAGTGGCGGTATCGTATCAGTCGTTTCCAGTGGTCAAATTGACCGGTGCTTGGTTCAAAGGCCTCTTCCGCCCGGGTGCGGTCAATCACGAAAAACCCTTTATAATCTGGATCCTTCACCGTACGTGCCGCGACAATTGGTGACAAGCGATCCCCAATTTGCACTGGATCTCCATAAGTGGTTGTTCCCGTGCCAGTGGCTTCAAAATAAGCGACAGACATAAATACAACAAAGGTATTACTGCGGGTCGTGGTGTTGGCATCAATTTTTGAAAGAAGTCGATTCCGCGTATGAACGTCAACATTATTCAGCCCTGCCGTCCCCAGGTGCTCTGCACTGGTTGTCAGTTCAAACAACAGACGCGGATTAGGATTTGTACTGCCATCGGCGGGCAAACTTCGTAAAATTGTGTTCTCACGCAGATCACGTACATTATCTTGCGAGCTGGTAGGAAGGTTTGCTGCAAAACTACGGAAGGGTTTTGAACCGGGTGTCCCGGGAATCCTGGCGGCGTTTGTCAGACCCGTATCTGCGGCATCACGCGAATTGATAAACTGCTGCCACCAGTCTCCTCCTAAATGTGTTGCAGTCAACCGGGGATGAACCGCACTGGCTGTCATATCCAAGTTGAAGGCGTCCGAATCATCGAGTAATGCGGCCAGCACAGCGGGATGACGGATTGTATTGAGATTGATGCGACCGGGAACGCGCGCCTCATTCAGGGGATTTCCCAACTGCAGATGGGAGCGTGTCGGTACTTCCACAAATCCCAAGAGCCGATACCAACGGTTGTTGTCAGTGCTGGTGCCGTCATTCGGTCCGCTGGGATCGAGGAATTTCTGTGTTCCGGCGAAGCGGACGTCATTGGCACGATCTGCATTTGTAGTCGTATCGGTTCGCGTCTGTGCGCCGCCTTCGGTCGCCAGATCGCGGGTAATCCGGTTCGGGCCCACCAATGGAATACTCAACAGTTCAATTTTTGAAGCAAAATCACGATCGAAGTGGGGCTGCCAGAGATTAAACCGAGCTCGGTCATCTGAAAAGGCCCAGCCACGTTCGCTGGCGTCATCGGTACTGCCGTCGTTGTCATCGTCCACCATCGTGACGCCAGTGGCACCATCTGTTCCTAAATCACCCGTTCCTGTAGTGGAATTAGTCGTGCCTACTGTATTGGCACGGTAACTGGAACCGGCATTGCCGGCGGCATGCGTAGCCTCTCCGCTGCCTCGTGCGTACAAAGGTTGCTCCCGTTCGAAACTCCGCAGTGTATTCAACTCTGATTGAATGGTGGCTGCCATACTCGTATCGGACAAAGTGAAAGCTTTCATCCCCGAGATGATCATGCTGTCGACTTCGACCCAAGGATTATCTGCCTCGTCGGCAGCATTCGTGACGGCCGGTGCGCCTCGACCCAGATGAGCCCGTCGCATTAATCTGACAATGAACTTCATATCAGAAGGGGTCGTGCTTCCGGGATCGGTATTCGAATCATTCAGAAAATCGCCTCTGTTGGCAATCGAAGTGAGAGTGTCAAGTTCAGTCGTCAACCGAAAATCAGAAGTGTCATCGTCGGTAATTAGATCGAGAGCCGCCGATGTTGTGTTTGCGGGTACAATGGTCGAAAAAGTGGCAGCGCCTCCGGAAAAGTTTGAATCGACGCGGAAATAACTGGGGCGAGCCGTTCCTGTCATGGAATCGACATTTTCATTATCTCCTGCAGACCAGATATTATAAATTTCTCCGCCGCCGATGGAACCACTGCGAAGCGTCAATCTTCGCTTGTGTGTATCAGTTAACACAGGATCTGCTGCAATATTATCGAGATCAGAGTAATCGCTGCTGATACCAGTGATATCCGTGCGTGGTTCGAGTCGAATCTGCCAGGCATCGTTGGCGAAGCTGACCGTTTGATGACTGGCGTTTCGCAATTCCAGAAACGAGAAATAGCGATCTTTCTCATCATCGTATTCGGTAGCATCGTGATTGAACGGGTTCGAGGATGCATCTTCGACTTTATTGGCTTTAATTGCCAGGAATTCGCTGAGCGTCAACTTCTGCGATTCGACACCAAAGACGGCTTCACGATCCCCTCCATCGTCAGTATAAGGATTGTCATCCGGACTCCATCCATTACTCAAGTTCGTATCGTACTCAAATTGAGTGATGACTTCATCGGGATCCAGGGAATCGACTACATTCACAGCAAACTGCGCCATTTCCTTCATCTGAGTATTAGTATAAAGGGCGTTTCCAGAGTTATCGGTGCGGTAGTCAAAGCTGTCGTTTCCGCCACCGAAAGTATAGAGCAGTACGTAAATATCACGCGCCATCCGCTGGCGATCATAGCGCGCCCAGATTTCCTGATTATTTGCCAGAGACATTGAATTCTGAGCAACAGGGGGATAAGAAGGCAATTGAACTGGTGATTGCCCACTCCAATTTGTACCTGTTGTATACAGTATTTTTGATGCAGGTAGTGCATCTAATTGACTATTTCCATTCAGGTCTTCGCCTGCGTCAAGCGCACCATTATCGTTGACATCCTCTCCCGGGTGCGGTGTGAGTGGGCGGGTCGTCACTGTGCGTCCTGTCCCCGTATCATCAAAAACCAGAAGTTGATTGAGATTCAGCTTCATCTGTAACTGAGAACGGTCAGTGTTTCCCGGAAGCACTGTCAACATGGTACGTAACTCCGGGCGAAACGGGTCTGCCCCAGAAAACGTTGGCGGAAAATTAGTGAGACCATCAGTTTCCCAGTCTCTTAAGCCGGGGGTAATTGGCATACCAAACTGTTTCCGGTCCCAGCTCAGGGGGGTAAATTGTCTGCGGATCATAT
>NZ_CALEMX010000440.1 GCF_937910335.1 uncultured Gimesia sp.
TGGCGCAAATTACGTGCCAAAGCGAGGGAAGTCATCTGGGAAATGCGGGTTAAGACATTCAGTGATGAAAATCCTGGAATCATCAACGCGGACAAAGTTCAATACAAGCCCGGTTTAGAAATGGGGCTTACATCTGGCCACGTCGTTTCTTCGTATGTCGAACTGTTGCGTAAACTCGCCGAACTCAATTACTGGAACTCTCGTTTTCGTCTCCTCTATCGTGGTCAAACTAAGGACTACGAAATTCAAAACAACGGCAGCGGCCCAAAACGAAGTTCCCTGTACCCAAGTGTATTACGACCAGCATTTGATGGTAACAACCACTCCGAAACTTTGGACCAGCGTTTCACAAGATTGAGAAAGGCCGAAGAAGCGCTCAAAAGACATCTGTTAATTGGTGAAATTCACCAAAATCAATCGGTTCAGTGGGCACTCCTACAACACTACGAAGTATGTGACACCCCGTTTATGGATTTGACAAATTCCGTCCAAGCAGCACTCTCATTCGCCCTGCCAAAGAAAGCAAGCAGCGGCTACTTTTATGTCTTTGCTTTTCCACAACTGACCGGAGCTGTTTCAGTTTCAGTTGAATCCAAGACTCATGTAATTGACCTATCACAAGTATGCCGCCCTGAGGCATTACGACCGCATTTTCAAAATGCATTCCTTGCGACTGACTATCCGATGTATTCATCACGGACCGAAACACAGGGCCAATCGGGTACACCTGGAAATAGTTTCGTCTGTCGTTTGCTCGCAAAATTTAGACTTACAAAGTGCGACACATGGGCATCAGAGGGTTTCGCATGCATTCCTGATAAACTGCTTTTTCCTAATCAGCACGACAAATGGTTTGAGATATTTGAGAAGGTTAAGGCTGAATTGAAAAATTAAAGTATGTAAGAAAGCTCTTTATATTATTGTCTGGGAAACGATGTTTACTTGGTCATTTTTTGTTTGTGCTATCTCTGTTTGATGTCGGGGTAACCACAGTTACCCCGACATTTTTAGCTAAACATCACCGGTTCCCTTTTGTTGCGCACTGATCTAGTGTACTCTGAATAAAAAAGAAACTTACAGTAATATCATGGGGATCGTTAGACACTACAGAATAATCAAATTAGACGACAAACTCAAATTTCGAGACAAGCAATGGAACATCCTACCATATTCATCGGATCATCTACTGAGCACCTAGAAGTTGCATATTGCGTTCAGGAAAATCTCGATCACGATGCAGACGTAACGGTCTGGACACAAGGCATCTTTGAGCTATCTCGCTTTACTCTCGATTCATTAATCGACGCTTTGGACGAGTTTGACTTTGGCTTATTTGTATTTACACCAGAAGACATTGCTAAAATTCGTGGAGAGCAATTCCGAGTCGCTCGTGACAACGTCATATTTGAGCTTGGTCTATTCATCGGTCGGCTAGGTAAAGAACGGAGCCTGATCATACTGCCGCGGGGATATGAAGACTTCCATTTGCCAACTGACCTACTGGGAATCACGCCTGTCACATACGAGCCAAAACGACAAGATGGAAATACGACTGCAGCCCTAGGTCCAGCATGTAACCGCGTACGAAAGCACATTGACAAATATGGGATATCGAAACCCTCGCCGTCAGTGCTTATCGTTGAAGAATCTACAACACCCGAGCCGGAACTCGATGATACAGACATTTTTTCGATATTAAAGGAATGGCTTGGTCGAAAACCTCAGGGGAAATCAGAAAGTGAAGAGCTTTTCCACTATCACACAGTAGAAAGAGAAGCTGAAATACCACGTGGAACTGCAGCGAAAGTGATTGAGAAGGTTGCAGCAGAGTATGGTATGACTGCTGTGCGCGTAGGGAAGGCAACGATCGTACTAAAGAATCCAAAGCGTGATGATAGTAATGATTATGATGATGTGCCGTTTTGATTCGTCTCACAAAAAAATCACCCTAGTTGTGGACCGACGTTTCCCGATCTCAAAGTCACTGCGATTCTGTGATCTTGATGCGAAACACTTAATGTATAATGTCGGGAAAATGCGTGTTACCCGGTCATTCAGTATCGTCTTTTGACAATGACGATTCGCTGATTGATTTGCGGGGATACTTCTCTTTCAATTCATCAAATAGCGATTTCATGTGGTCTCTCACCACTTGCCTGATTGCCTTTTTTTGTATTGCAGCGTAACGACTTAGAGACCAATGCTCCTCGTTATCAAGCATTATCTGAATTGGTTTTTTACGTCCGATCATGCATTGCCCTTGACTTTATAGTGCGAATCTCCTTCGAATAATGGTGAAAGCGAAAAGCCGGTGCCGAACGATGGAACGGGAAGCGTCGGGGTTTTCATAGAGCGGTAGAGCATGGATGCCATACCGCTCTTTATATCATTTCTTTCCCTGGCAAGGAAGCCGTATCGATGCTGGATAAGCTCCCCCTCAATGGCAAAAAGACTTATGTCGTCGCTGCCCTTACCCTTCTTTACTTCGTTAGCGGTTTGCTGATCGGAGAAATTCCAACCAACGATGCAATGATGGGGATCGCCGCCGCGCTTGGTATCACTACCATCGGCCACAAGATCGACAAGTCATCCACAAACTGATGGGCGGTCTTATACGAATCATCGCAGCCATTTTGGAACTGTTGTTTTTCTGGACCAAGAAAAAACACAGCGACGAAAACGAACGACTCGAAGAGGTTGAAAGGTTTCAGCAGGATGTAACCAAAGGTAACGAACAGGCAGTTCAATCGCGTTTTAATCGGTGGCGTACTCGCGCTCGTGTGCGTGATGACAACAAACGGCTGTAAAGTATTCGACCGCTTCAATCCGAAACCGACGCCAGCTGTGATTGCGGTCCCGGATCAGATGGTCCCTAATAAGATCGAGAAAGATGAACCGGCTCCCTACGATGGCTGGCTGTTCTCGACTCCATTGTTCAACTTGATGATAACTTCTTTTTACTTCATTTCGGCATCTGCTCATTCTGCACCTGTTGGATATTCAGCTGTGGGTTGGTTGTTGCTTTCCGGTAAAATCTTTTGTCGCGGGTAGATGATGCCTGTGTCATTGTAGAGTGATTATTTTTACCACGAAAATCACGAAAGGCACGAAATGTTTTGGCGGGCAGACACATGGGTTCCGTTTCCTGCTCGCTGCGCTCGGCCCGAATTTTATTCGCGCCTACCCGTTGTTGTCGAATGGCTGACAAGGGATTGAAATCGGGGGAGTGGATTATTTTTCCTCTGGCGGGCAGACACATGGGTCTGCCCCTACCTTTTAGATGCGGCCTCCCCTACTTTAACTATGAGTTGATGCTTTATGATTTTGTTGCTGTGTGTTTCTGATTGTTACTTTCTAACGGCGGTTAGCGCCGTGCCGCTCAGGGTATTGTTAATGGTGGATTGTTTTGTTTCTCAGTCAGTTTCCTGCTCGCTGCGCTCGGCCCGAATTGCATTCGGGCTTACCCGTTCGATTTTTGAATGTAGTCGCGTGTGACGTATATGCAGTTCTGGATTTTCAGTTCGAGCTGGCAGTTACTATCAGGCAGAATCTCTGTTCGTTGATTGATGGTTTTACCCTGCGGGCAGACACATGAGTCTGCCCCTTCATACCTGGAGCTCTCATTTATGATTTTATTGTTTTGGTTTTTAATGGTGGATTGTTTTGTTTCTCTGTCAGATTCCTGCTCGCTGCGCTCGGCCCGAATTTTATTCGGGTTTGCCCAAAGTGTTGGTACTTTGACTGTGGATGATTTTGCTGAAGGGCGTGAGGGTGTCAAGCTGAATTGTGTTCGAAGTATAGCTAATGGTGACCAAAATCTGCCAAACGCGTGCCGATGTGCGTTAAACACGTGCCAATACGCGTCGATAAGTTACGAGACATTGAGAATCGATGGTCATTTTTCAGGTGAAAATTTTCAAAACAGAGGGACTTTTATAGTAGTGAGATCTTCAGTGTTCGCGAAAAGCAGTGCGCAAAATACTCATCTCGCGCGCGACGCGTAACAACGCATAAATCACAGATTAGGCGGCGCGATGACGGTGTCAAGATACAAATTTGAGAGTGGTTATTTGAGCCTGTTTTTTGACACGTTTTTTGTGATCGGAAATTCGAGCTGGAGCAAAGGGGAGACACCTGCTGATGTGGTACGTTTGACAGTGATGAAAATTCAGAACCAGTTCTGTTTATCGGCGAGTGTGATGAAAGGTTTGTTGGTTAGGAAACAACGGAGGTTTTCGAGTAATGTTTCGAGATGTCGTTCGGGAACACGTGTGGAGGCAGCGGCGATGTGGGGCGTGATGATCACGTTTTCCATACTCCAGAGTGGATGTTCCTGCGGCAGTGGTTCGATTTCGAAGACGTCCAGGGCGGCTCCCGCGATGTCGCCGTTTTGTAGTGCGGCTGTTAAATCTTTGAGATCAACAATGGCGCCGCGGCCGATGTTGATGAGATACGCTGACGATTTCATTTGCTGGAACTGTGCGGTGCGAAACAGTTTTTCTGTCTGGGGCGTGTGGGGGGCTGCGATGACGGTGAAGTCACTGAGGGCTAATAAATCGTTTAAGCGGTCAACGTTCCAGACTTCATCCACGACGCCGGGAATTTCTGTTGCGATGGGGTCGACGGCGTATACCTGCATGCCAAACGCTGCAGCGCGGCGACAGATTTCTGCACCGATGGAGCCGGCGCCGATAACGCCGAGCGAACAATCGGAGAGATGTATATGACTGCGATCTACTTGACTGACTTGTCCCGGTCCTGTGACAAAGTCGGGCTTGCCGGCTTTTCCCCCGATGGGTTGCCAGTTCGATTCGGCCTGTTGTCTGATGTAAGTGTGCAAATTGCGGGCGAAGCAAAGTACGAAACCCATTACATGGTCGGCGATGACGTCGTAAAACAGGCCGCGCATGTTGGTGAGTTGAACGGGATGTTCGACGAGTTCGGGAAAGACATAATGTTCGAGGCTTGCGGTGGGGGACTGAATCCATTTCAAGTTCACTGCTGGCGCCAACAATTCGGGAGTAATTTTACCGAAGAAAGCGTCTGCGTCTTTGATTTCGTCGAGTGCTTCTGGCAGACCGTTCGCGTTCGTGATGGTTAACTGGTCGGAGACGTCCTGAATGCGGGAGAGGCGTTTGGAATCGATGGCCGGATAGATGAGTAGTTTTGTCATAGTTCTGGGAAGTTCGTTTAAAAGTGTTCGATGGTGCCACTGATGATTCGTTCGATGCCTGCTTCCGTTTTCAGATTTAGAAAACCCTGGTCGTCTATTTCCAGGCATTGTCCTGTTTTCGTCTCGCGGCCTGTATTGACGCGGATGGTTTTACCACTTAGCAGGCAGTATTTGCGCCAGGTCTCCATGAATTGATTTTGTTCTCCCGCGACATCGTAAAGTCGATTTTCGATTCCATTGATGAGATCAATGAGTGTGGTGGTCATCGAAAATTTCTGGCCTGTGGTTTCGTAGAGTGAAGTGCCTGTTGCCTTCAGATCTTCGACGGCTGAGAGAAATGAGTTATTCAGATTGAGGCCGAGTCCGATTACGACGAGCCCGGGAACATTGGCTGCGGTTTCGACAAGAATGCCTGAGACTTTTTTGTTCTGCAAAAAGACATCGTTGGGCCATTTCAGTTGCAGTTTTTTATCGGGAAGATGTTTTTCGAGCGTTTCGCAAACCGCGAGGCCTGTCGCCAGTGCGATCAATGGTTGCTGTTCGATTGGAATTTGTATCTGTGCTACATCGACGACGAGCGAAAATGTCAACGTTCCTTCGGTAGACCACCAGGAATTATTGCCACGGCCGCGACCTGCTGTCTGTTTTCCGGTGAGGACGAGAGTGGGTAAATTGACGCGGCGAACTGGTGTTGTTTTATCGGGAGAGCAGTGTGTGTGTAGAGCCCATGAATTGGTGGAGGCGAGACTTTCGAAATAGTCGAGATGTTCGATGAACGTTTCCGTCTGGATTGCTTTTAAATCATCAGCAGTAAACGGCAGCATTCCCAACTCATTTTCAGAAAAGAGATCGAATGATTAAGATTTTTCAGCCAAAGCTGCGAGAGCCTCTTCCCGGGAATCGAATAATGGCCATAGGGTTCCGACTTTGATACAGCTAAGAATGTTCTGCATGTTTTCACAGGCTTGACAGAAGACCGCCTGCCCGCCTGACTGCTTGGCGCGTTGCAAG
The DNA here is from genome assembly GCF_937910335.1 of uncultured Gimesia sp. Lineage (GTDB taxonomy): Bacteria > Planctomycetota > Planctomycetia > Planctomycetales > Planctomycetaceae > Gimesia. The sequence continues at coordinate 6,185 of NZ_CALEMX010000440.1, forward strand.
AGACGAATAATGGCTCCGATTAGAATGGAATCGAGATATTCGACTTTATGCAGATCAATGATTACATTTTTGATCTCGGGCGCATCTAACAATCGCAAGACTTTGTTGGATTCGACCTGAACATTGCTGTATTGAAATTGCAAGGTTGAACCCTGGGGCGCCACAATCAGATTGGGTGCAGCCAGCTCAACCTCAAAAATTTCCAAGTTTTCTACCATGATTCACTTCCAGAGGCATACTATTTCAGGAATTCCTGAATTCATCGATCAATTCTAATCATTGAGAATGAAGGTTTTTTTATTTCTTTTACAAAGCATAGCTTACTTTAATCCATTTTTCAGGTATGGAATGCGTAAGACTCTATAAATATGAGACGATTCTTACAAAGTGTACATCTAATTCACTCGGGTGACTTAG
>NZ_CALEMX010000441.1 GCF_937910335.1 uncultured Gimesia sp.
TTTCATGCTATTAGTTCCGAACCAAAACGCTTTCGGGACACCCACTAGCTATCGCGTAGAATCCCTGCTTGTGGGTCGGTGGTGTCGACGGTCTTTTCGATTGTTTTTCCTGCCACTATTTTTTCTACCACGAAAATCACGAAACGCTCTGACGGGAGGACAGGTGAGTGCTCGGCTACTTATTAGATGGGAGATCTCCGGGTTTATTTATGAGGTGGACTTATATGATTTTGATGCTTTGGTTTTCTATTCGATGTTTGCCAGCTGTGACTAGTGCCGCTCCGCACAGGCTGATTCTGATGGCGGTTGCTTTGACAGTGAGTCATTTTCTTGAGGGGCGTGGGGGTGTCAAGATTCTTTTGTTGCGCGATGGATGGTTGAACGTGGTTGATGAGTGGTTGAACGGTGTCCCAAAGCGGATGATAAGCGACCGAACGCGTTCGATAAGTGGTGATCATCGGGAACGACTTCAAAAGATGCTGACCTCCACTTTGCTGAAACGAGAGATTTTTAAGGTGTTGTTTTTGAATCACTTGATTTATTGGCAGTGGATATTTCTCTCACTCGCGCGCGACGCTTATAACGCATATTCGAGAAAGGCGAGAGGCTGTCAAGGCCTGTTTTTTCAGTATCAAACTGTGGATGGGTCTTTGAATGAAACGTGATGAAACAATTCCTGTTTTGAATTGTGAAAAGATTTCAAGTGAGCATGAAAGAACACTGGTTGTTCATGTTTTAAGATGTGGGTCGGTGTGTATAATCCGAGACGTATTGAACGACAGCTTATTTCATGGGAGTAAGAATGTTTGAATGGTTGAGCAGTCCTGAAGCCTGGATCGCACTCGCGACGTTAACGTCTCTCGAGATCGTGTTGGGCATTGATAACATCATTTTCATTTCCATTCTTGTCGGACGACTTCCTGAAAAACAAAGGGATATTGCCCGCAGGCTGGGTCTGAGCCTGGCGATGATCGCACGGCTCGTTTTGCTGTTTTCCATTTCCTGGGTGATGGGGTTGAAAGAACCCTGGTTTATATTGATGGAGCGTGCGTTTTCGGGTCGCGATCTGATTCTGATTGGTGGTGGCCTGTTTTTGCTGGCGAAAGCCACGCATGAAATTCATAACAGCCTGGAAGGTGTGGCTCATGAAGATACGCAAAGCTCCGCAGCGGTGGCGAGTTTTGGATCGGTGCTGGTCCAAATTGGGGTGCTGGATATTATTTTTTCTTTGGATTCAGTGATTACCGCCGTTGGTTTATCTGATCAGATTGCGGTCATGTCGATTGCGATTATCCTCTCGGTGGCCGTCATGCTGTTTGCGGCGAAGTCGATCGGCGATTTTGTTGATGCCCATCCCACGATTAAAATTCTGGCGCTTTCCTTTTTGATCATGGTTGGCATGACACTCATGGTGGAAGGCTTTGGAGTTCATGTCCCCAAGGGATACATTTACTTTGCGATGGCATTCTCCGTCGCCGTGGAAATGATCAACTTACGGGTGCGTAAAAACCAGGCGGAAGCGATTCGGCTTCGCAAGCAAATGAAAGAGAGTGAGACCAGTTAGCCGATCTCACTCTGCTCTCGATGAATCAACTGTCAAACTCATGAACCTCTATGGGGTTTGAACCGTGGGTTCGTTGTCGTTCCATTTGACTTTGGGAAGGGATTGAGTGACTTTCCCCGTCGCCGCCCATTCGGTGCCTCTTTGCAGGGTGATTTGAAAGCCGGTGCCCTGCAAGGCAACGGTATCGTGGCCTAATGTCGTGTGGAATACGCGTCCTTTGCCATAGTCGATGGTCATCATAATGGGTTCATGTTCGCCGGTTCCTCTGTGATCTGGTTCGGAATAAGCGGTTGCCAGCACGGTTACATTTTCTGCAGGGCCGCGGAGTTTTCCATACACTTCATCCGCGGGATGCATCCACTCCAGTGGCAGTCCATTTACAATCGGATGTTCCGACTTTCGCACCTTCACGACGACTGGGATTTTTGTACCATGCGTTCCGCCTCGTCCGACGGAGGTATCTCTGGTCCATTTTTTCTCGCGCAAGCGGAGCATGGGTCCGGATGTTTCATCACGACCGCCCCAGCCGCCGACAGCGATCATTTTATTATAAGCGGGCCAATCGGAAAACGAATTGTCTGCTGCATGCACGACCACAAAACTGCCGCCCGAAGAGACGTATTGATCGAAGTCTTCTTTGACATCTTCGGGCCAGCTTTCCCCATTGTAGTTGCTGACTACGACATCATACTGTTTAAAATCAGGTCGCCACTTTTTCCAGAGCGCCGCCGATCTCTGATTGATCGCAGCTGCAGCCGCTTCCCAATCCTTGATCTGATTCTCATATTGTTTCTGTTGTGCTTCTGTCAATTTACCCGCTGGTTTACGGGGCTTTCGTGGTGCGCTGGGAGGCGTGGTGGAAACTTCGACTTCGAATCGGTTGGAATTTTCCAGGATTTTTTTGAGCAGAGGAGTTGTCTCTTGCCATTTATGATTGTTCTGCCCATCAATGAGCAAGACAGAGAGCTTTTCGCCAGACTTGTCTGCTGCCAGAGAAAACACCGGACAGATTAGCAGGAGCATGAACAATGAGAGTATTGATGAAAGGGATAATGGCTTCAACGGATTTCTCCTCTGAACTGATTGTCAAAATCGATGGATATAGGCAGGGACGGTCGTCTCCAATACATCTACATTAAACTAACGGGTCGTTCCAGCCAAGTCACTCAAAAACTCTCTTTTTATTTCCGGCATGAATCCTCAATAAATTATCATACTTAACAAATGGCGACTTCCGTTTTGGTAGTGAATGTAATTGGCCCTGTTTCGATTGGGAACGACTCTTATAATGTGTTTCAATGAATTCGCATGGAATCGTCCTGATCGTCAAAAGAAAGCAAGCCCTTATGAAGCAGGTTGCCATCATAACTGGCGGGAGCCGAGGAATTGGCCGGGTGAAAAGACGGGTTCCAATAAAGCGGGAAGGAACTGCAAAAGAGGTTGCCAACGCGATTTTGTGGTTGCTTTCTGAGGAAGCATCTTACACAACGGAGGCTTCATCGATATTGCCGGCGGGCGATAAAAAAGCAGAGGGACCCGATGGGAGTTCCTCTGCTTTTCAATTTCTGGTTGTCGCTTTAAAAGACTAAAGTGTCTTTTCGCCCTTCTTCCAGTTACAGGGAACATTTTCGCCTGTCTGGAGGGCATCGAGGACACGCAAAACTTCTTCTACATTGCGTCCTACACTCAAGCTATGAATGGCTAGCCACTGGCAATTGCCTTCGGGATCGATCAGGAAAATACCACGCAGTGCAATTCCCATTTCTTCTTTTAGAACACCATAATCCTTAGAAAGCTGATGTGTACCATCGGCCAACATGGGATATTTTAAATCAGCCAGTTGAGGATCTGCATCGCACCATCCTTTATGCGAAAACTTGCTGTCGGTACTGGCAGTCAGAACCTGACAGTTACGACTTTCGAATTCACCCAGTGAATCGTTAAACGAAACTAATTCCGTAGGACAAACAAAAGTGAAATCCAAAGGATAGAAAAACAGGCAAACCCATTTGCCTTTATAGTCTGCCAGTTTGTAATCCTTGAATGAATCGCTAGTACGATCATAACCTTGCAAAGCAAAATCAGGAGCTGGCTGCATTACTTGAACTGTCATTAGTCTTTACTTACCTTCAAAATATGAGTGGAAAATTGATTTTGTAAAAACGAGGCGGGTTAATCGCTTTGGAAATCAACCCGCATCGTGAGCGTCTTGTTTTATAGGCCGGCTTTGATCATGGCCAGTGAACCGGGTGATTTTTCAGCATCTTTCCCCTGAGTTCCGAAGGCGGTCAGATACAGATTGCCATCTTTATCAAAAGCGATGGCGGCTGGCTTGTCGAGTGAGACAATTTTTTCGGCAGTTACTTTATCGCCGGCAATTTTCAATTCGTACAATCCACCCTTTTTGGTATCGATCCAGGAAAAATCTGTAGCATACAGCTTTTTAGTTTTGGGGCTGTAAGCCAGGCCAGCGATATCGCTCAGGCCGGTTTTCAGGCTCTTGGTGAGTTTTCCTGTTTTGGGATCGTAGAATGTCAGTAGGGCATCATTGGCAACGTTCATTTCACCCATCTGGGCAATGACCAGTTGTTTTCCATCAGGGGAAAATGTGATGGCAACGGGAGCATCGACTTTCGTTGCTTCCTTGGTGGCGATTGTCAGTTCCAGCGGACCGGCTTTGCCGTCTTTTACGACAGACTTGGCAACCCAGCCTTTGGTATCATCGCCGTTACAGGTGACGAAAATGTTTCCGCCACCGACGGCTACTCCGTAAAAGTTGCCTTCGCCCTTGGCTGTTTTGGGGCCCGCTTTAATGGGTCCTAGAGTTTGAGCGGCTGTATCTTCTTTGGCCCATTTTGCAACAGGCTTGTCACCAACTTTATAGATGCGAACTAATTCTGAGCCATCGGGACGGCTGCCGTCTCCAACGACCAGTTGATCCTTACCGAGAAATGCCACGCCCAACGGACCTACGTTGTATTTGGGTCCTTTACCGTAAACGTCGGTAGGATAGCCGGCAATTTCCAGATCCACGGTTTTGCCTTTGGCATCGTAACGGTAAATGCCATAACGGCTGGCAACAAACACATGCCCTGTGCCATCCTGAATTGCCAGACCACTGGGATTTTCCAGATTGGTCACTAGCGTTTTGACAGTCACAGCGGGCTTTTTAGGTGCTTCTTTTTTGGGTTCTACTTTTTTAGCAGCAGGTTTGGCTGCCGGTTTTTTGGCATCTTTCTTGGGGGCTTCTTTTTTCTTAGGCGCTTCTTTTTTAGGAGCCTCTTTTTTGGTTTCTTTTTTCGCATCGCCTTTTTTATCACCTTTTTCATCGGCGACTAGAAGACTGCTTCCCAGTGTCAGGCATAATGCGGTCAGGCAGCATGCACTTGCTTTAAAGATTTGATGTAAATTCCATTGCATGGTGTTCATCTTCCTTTGAAAAGGGGATTTTCAATTGTGTATTTCGTCTTGTGACTATTTGTTTCTCGAACAACTGTCGAGAACTTATTTGGGTAATTCGGGTGCTTTATGATCTGGGTACTTTGTACTGGCCAGGCCTTCTTTCATAAAGGTGACCACATCATCTATTTCTTGTGGCGTTAATTTCAGCGGGAAAATTTCTTCGTCAAGGAACTCGTTGGAAGTGCCTCCTTTATTATAGTATTCTACGACCTCTTTCAAAGTCTTCAGGCTTCCATCGTGCATATATGGTGCAGATCGGGCGATATCCCGCAGGCCTGGTGTTTTGAAGCTGCCGTGATCGCCGCCGAGTTTACTAATGGCTTTTCGCCCTGTATCTGGTTGCTTCGCATTCATGCCTACGCCGAGATTATGAAACGCATTGTCAGTAAAGTTTGGTCCTACGTGACAGGCGCTGCAGGATGCTTTCCCAAAATACAACTTCATTCCGCGTTGTGCTGATTCGGAAAGCGCTTTTTTATCACCCGCTTTGAAATGGTCATAAGGGGCATCGCCACTCAGAATGGTTCGCTCGAAAGTGGCAAGCGTCTTGGCAAGTGTATCTGGAGTCGCCTCAGAACCGAATATCTTCTGGAACTGTTGCTTATAACCGGGAATCGCATTAATCCGAGCAATCGCTTCTTTGATGGTCAGATTCATTTCAATCGGATTGGCAATAGGTCCTAATGCCTGATCTTCTAACGAAGCAGCGCGGCCATCCCAGAATTGAAATTGATTGTAAGAAGCATTAATGAGAGCCGGCGAGCTGCGGCCCCCTTTTTGACCTTTGAAACCGGTCGCAAACCGGGCTCCATTGCTGTACCCTTTTACTGGTACATGACAACTGGCACACGAAATCGTGTTATCCCGTGAGAGACGTTTGTCGAAGAAGAGTTGTTTCCCCAGCGCGATTTTTTCCTTAGTGGCTGGGTTATCCTCGGGAAAGGGAATCGGATCTAAACCAGCGGGAACTTTGATCACAGGTTCCTCCGCCTGCAGCATCGAAACGCTGAGACTGATGAATATGCTCAAAACAAAACCTGCTGTAATCACCTGAGCTATCAATCGATACTTTCCAAGAGTCATCATTTCTCCTCACAAATGCTATTCTCATTACACTAAATGTCTGGCAAGGAACCTGTTTCAGCGAATGTCTAAACCGTTCTGCAGATTGTGTACTTACACTCAACTGTCTTGAAACAGAAAAGCTGCCTTAACTGCTTATTTTTAGTCACTGAGCGCAGGACTGCAAGTCACTACTAAGCCTGTTTTGCGTTGAAAGTGAGAATTTCACACGTTTTATGGCGAAAAAGGGGCAGAGATACTCAGCCTGTAGCAGCAGACTTCAGCGATGCCGATTCCAGGAAACCGCCAACGGAATCATGGCAAAGGGCGTCACGGCCAGCAGGAAAGCCGAGGAAAGAATAAACCTGTCAATGATTTGGTCTGTTTTCCAGAAATTCCAAAACAACAATGACACAAAAACAGAGAACAGAAATGCAATCCAGACGGTGCTCGAGGGGATCAGTGATTTTCTACGAGCCATATAAAATGCAGTAACCGTAGCAATCAGGATGAAGCATGCCAGAAACAATGCGATACCCAGATCTACGACTGGTACAAGTGATCGAGGAATGAGATTGAGCACAGCAATACTGCTCATAATGGCTCCAAAAAACAGGGCCGCTATCGTCGCGCAAAACATTTTGCGCCCTGTCCAAAGTACAGAGACACAATTCGCAATCACCGCCCAATAGGCCATCAGAATGAGAACACCAGTCACTAAACTCCGTTTGGCATCTTGATTGTCAAACCATACCCATGTGTTTCTGATGTTATCAAATCCGTAATACAAAGCTGCGAGGAAATTGCTGAGCAGGACACTGATCAGTACCACCAACAGTAATGCCAGACTGATACACTTGATTAAATTACGCATTAAAACGGAAGAGAAAGCACGGTCTGAAAGGGGAGACACCGCCAGATAGCGTTTCATTTCCGTCATGTTTTTGGAATTCAGCCCTTGTCCCAGAGCCATCATAACGACGGTCGCTGCTAAAATGGAAAACATCGCCGGAACTGCGATTATGTTTTCGTTTACATTCTGATTTTTAAATCCGAATGTCGCCTGATGTGAAAAGAAAAACAGATTCGCTACCAGACCCCCAACTCCGAGGCAGACCGCTACTATGAGAGCGACGTAACAGGAATCGCGCCAATGCAGACGGGCCAGCGCGCTGGATTTTGAAATGGAGACATACTTTTCCGCTCTCAATGACCCGGTGGTCAATTGATTCAACCAGGCTTCCATGCGTGTCCATTGCAGGCTGGGAACCGCGGTTCCGCGGCGTACACTGGAAAAGGAACGGGTTCCCATAAACCAGGCGCTGATCCAGACGGCCTGCATGGTGACCAATTCTGAAAGTGTGACATGATTCCAGGGAACAGTCCGCTGTTCAATTCCATGAGGATGGTAACGTAAGATGAACCACCAGAACATCGCGATCACAAAACCGACCCAAAACAGGAGTCGCCCGAAACCGATCGCATGCAGATTCCAGAAAATACAATGCCCGACCATGATAAGCGTCACTAAAAACAAAGTTGGACCCAAGAGCGGCCAATAATCGCTCAGCCAGTTTTGATCAAAAAAAGCAATGCGGTAAAGCCCGTTAGTCACCAGATTGAGGAGTACAACGATCCCGACAGTGACAAACATTAACGCACTGGAAATTGACGCTGAAGAAACCGGGAGACCGAAGATGACTTTTTGTGAGCCTTGCAAAGCATGCAAACAGACTGCGATAAATAAAATCCACGATACGCCCAGAAAAGCAAAGTGAAAACTAAAAGGCATCACAGGATCATCGCCTATGGAGCCTTCGACGAATCGTATCAACTCGATCAATGAGAGTGGTCCTAACACTAACAGGCAGACCGCAAATAACGCCACAAGCCAGGCGCGCTTGCAAAATACTTTTGTTACCACGTACAAGGTATATGACATAGGTCTTATCCCATTCTCATGAAATCAAATCTGCTTGTTTGAGGCATAGCCACTTCTTCGAACTTTTTTAAACGGTTAGTAAAGTCATCAACGATGCCGATTCCAGGGCAGCGCCAGGGGAATCGTGGCGAAAGGTGTTACAATCAGAGTTAAAAATGATATAAAAAACAGTACCATGAACCACGATGGTGCATGCTGTGAATTTTGTAGATGCTGCAAATACCAGATGACGACTGAAAAAACGCAGACCAACCAGAGCAGACAGGCAATCCCTGCGGTAGATACTTGGATCCGTTTTCTTTGACAGGCAACCACAAACGCGGTCAATGTTCCCCCAAGTAATAGGCACGACATCATTAGAGGTATTCCAATCTCAAAGAACCATAGAACTATAAATCTTGGAAATAGCAAATGCCCGGAATTACCAAATCCGAACAGGAGTATTAAACCACCAAAAAATAATCCAAGCACTGTATACCGATATTTCCCATTTGGGTTGAGCCAGGAATCGATCCAGGCTCGAAT
>NZ_CALEMX010000442.1 GCF_937910335.1 uncultured Gimesia sp.
TGATTTTGAAGAGGAAGAGGAAGAGGAAGACATTATCGAGGCCTTTGATGATGATGAAGAAGAAGATGATGAAATCGATGACGAAGAGGAAATTGAAGATGATTACACCCCCGCCTCTGCCGTTGTCGATGACGAAGATAAAGAGGAAAGTGCTCTCAAAGTAGCAGACGAGGAAAAAGATACGTACTGGGATGCCCTGGAAGGCTGGAATTGGGATGAAGAAGATTCTAAGTCCGTAAAATCGGTTCGCAAAACTTCGGATGAAACCGTTACTAAGGTCGAAGAAGAAGTTGTTGAAGCGAAAAAGCCCGCTCAAAAGAAACCATCCAAACCGCGCAGCCAGCAAGCAAAAAAACCAAAAACTCAAGCAGCAGCAGACCAATCGGCTCGAACAGATGAACGACTCGATGATGCTGACGCCTTTGGCTTTGGTCTTGTTTCTGAAGAAGTAGCTTTTCAAAACGAAGTCGCCTATGATTCCACTGACGAAGATGAAGTGGATGATGAGGGAGAAGCGGTAGCAGAAGAAGCAGATGTCGAAGCAGTAGACGAAGCGGAAACGAAACGTCCACGGAAGCGGCGTAGAAGACGCCGCCGGTCCCGCAAGACTGGAGACATAAAAGAAGAATCATCTGAAGCCGACAGCGTTGATGACGAAAATGAAGATGAGGAAGCGGGGCTTCAGGAGGAGGGCGAATCAGAAGATTCCGAAGAGGATTCCGAAACAGAAGAAAATAAATCGGATCGCCCTACTAAACGTCGTCCCCGTAGACGCAAAAGCTCACGACGTCCCGAAGCTGCTGACTCGGAAGAAACCACTGAAACCTCTGAAGCAGATGAAAGCTCACGCCCTAGAAAAAGAGAAGTTGAAAACAAGTACCCGAACGTTCCCAGTTGGGAAGAAGCGATTTCCTATCTGTTGAATCCGAAACTGGTAGGCGGCAAAGCCGACAACGAGGAAGAAGGCAAAAGTGAATCCTCAGAAGGTGACGCTCGCAAACGTTCGCCGCGGCGGCCTTCAAAAAGACGCGGGGGAAATCGTCGTCAAGCTCCTAAAAAGCCATCTTAAACAACGGCCCGCTGAAGCCTGACCCAAGCGAACGTCCCTGAGTCTGTTTCGGATGGGATTCTGAATCTGGAGGCATTGGTGATACGAAGAAAATGCAGCCGCCCTGAAAGTTAGAAATCATGTCGGACCAGTTTACTTCCCCGATCAATACCGTTGAAGAGATTCCTGCACTTCGCGTTTTGGTCCAGGCACAGCGTCAGCAACAGGCCTCTATTGGATTTGTTCCTACGATGGGTGCGCTCCATGCCGGGCATGCCAGTCTGATTGAACAGGCACGACGAGAGTGTGATTTTGTTATCGTTTCCATTTTTGTGAATCCTACTCAATTTGGGCCCAACGAAGACTTTGAGAAGTATCCTCGTTTACGAGAACAAGATCTGTCAATTTGCCAGGCAGCGGGAGCCGATCTGGTCTGGATGCCCACGACCGAAATCATGTATGCGCCTGATTTTTCCACGGTCGTTGAAGTAAAAGCGCTTTCACAAATTTTGGAAGGCGCAACCCGCACGACCCACTTTCAAGGTGTTACTACTGTCGTCACCAAACTACTGCTGAGTTGTCTGCCTGATGTCGCATTCTTTGGCGCCAAAGACTATCAACAGCAGGCCATCATTCGTCGGATGTGCCTCGATTTGAATATCCCAGTGGAAATCAAAACTTGTCCCATTATTCGAGACAGGGATGGTTTGGCGTTGAGTAGTCGTAACGTTTATCTTTCAGAAGCGGAACGTTCGTCAGCCTTGTCACTTTCTCAAGCATTGAATCTGGCGAAGGAAAAAATTGACGCAGGGGAAACGGACCTGAACCAGTTGAAAGCCGACATGCAACATCTCCTTAGCACAACCCCTTTGGTCAAACTGGATTATGCTACCATTGTCGATTCGCATACGCTGGAAGAGATTTCCGCCCCGCAACCAGAAATGGTGGCGTTGATTGCCGCTTATGTTGGGGAGACCCGTCTGATCGATAACTGTCTGCTCCATCCCGTGTAGACACGATAAAACGGTAATCTTTGCCGGTTTCTGCTATCTGATATTGACGTAACGTGTTAAAAAATAAGAACATACATATATCTATTGCTATAATTTGTCCGAAAACTCCGGTTTTCTTTTGAGAGCGGGAACTTATTTTGTCCCCCATTCGTCAAAAAGATACTGTGACCAATAATGATCAATACCTGATTCAAGAATGTTTGGCAGGTCGTACGGAGGCGTTTGATCAACTGGTTCTGAAATATCAGGACCGATTGTTTCGAACGTTAGTACGAATTCTGGGCTCGAGCGACGATGCGCGCGATGCAGCTCAGGAAGGTTTTACACAAGCGTTCTTCAAATTGAATTCGTTTCGAGGTACTGCTGCATTTTATTCCTGGTTATTTCGGATTTCGTTTAATGCGGCAATCTCTCAGAAAAGAAAAACCAAACGAACGACTACAACCCTGGATACACAAGATAATCCGGCTGGTAACTGGCTGGTAGATCCTCACCCCGAAAACCATCCCCCCGAATTAGCCGAACAGTCTGAACGGAAAAAGATTGTTCATCAGGCCTTGAATGAATTACAGGAAGAGTACCGAACCCCGTTAATCTTAAGAGAACTGGAAGGAATGTCCTACGGAGAAATTGCAGAGATCACGGCTATTCCCCTGGGAACGGTCAGGAGCCGCATTTTTAGAGGAAGGAATGAACTGAAACAGAAATTGAGCACGCTTTTTCAAGAGGAACCGAGATCGCGTGTTTCCCTCTCTGACCAAGAGTCATCGATAAGTGAATCAAAATGAGTAGTCACCCATCATCAAATGAAAAATTTTCCGCCTACTTCGATCATGAAGCCTCACCCGAGGAGCGCCAGGAGTTAGAATCACTTCTGGAAAATTCCGTCGAAGCACGGCAGGAACTTCATGAAATTGGAGAACTATCCCGGCTGTTACAGGAAACCGCCACGGAATCTGCGCCTCCCGAACTGGCAGCATCCATCCGCCGACGGATTGAGCAGGAAACCCTATTGACAAAAGCAGCACCCGCTGAGGTCAAACGTGTTCCTTCTCTGCTGCGTTATCGTATTGCTGTTGCCGTCAGTACTTGTTCTTCTCTGGCTGCTCTGATTTTATTTGTCTTATTGATGAACACTCCTGAAACTCCCTGGCAATTTCAAACACATTCGGCCGACCAGGTGGCATTCCAGCCTGCGACAAAGCCTGACAGTGAATCGACTCTCGTACGTCGCAAACATGGCCCCGAAGTCCGTACCAGTGCCAACCTCAGTTATTCCGGGAAGTCTGACATAAAAATCGTAAAGGCAATGCCTGCTCCTTCAATTGATTTTAACTCCGGAACAAGTCGCTCTGTCGATAAAACCAAAATGAATAATGGGTTGGCGTCAAACGGACGCACGACGAAAGACTTAAAAGGTAATTTTTCAGTAAGGAATACCCACGCAGAGCAGAAGGTTGGAAAAAGCCTTCCGAAATCAGCGATGGCGCCCCAATCACAGCCAATGGGGATTCCCGTTCATATTCCCCTCGATTCCATTCGCATAGGACAAGCGCTCCCGTATTTTAGCAATATCGATGGAAAAGTCGCTGTGATTGAAGTACACGTCGTTGATGTAAAACGGGCATTGGGAACTTTGGAATTATTACTGGCACGCAATCACATTCCCGTGGATCAAAAAAAACAGTCTGCCGTCGAACGTCAATTCAGTCGTTCACACATTTTAAAAGCCAAAGATGTACTTGAAACCAACCCCACTTTGGCCGAATCTGATCAGTCAGAAAATCAATTATTCGCCGTTTACGTGGAAGCGACCGACAAACAATTAGCATCCGCCCTGAAGGATTTTCAGAAGGACCTGCAGCGAGATCAACTCGTGGGACTTGCTTTACAGCCAGCCATCAAAGCATCCTCTTTGACAGAAGAATTCGGAGAATTACCTCAACTGCTGACGCAACGTTCAAACCTCTCTGATATGGACAAAGTAAACAGCGCCAAAGAAAACAGTGCCGTCGCTGGGACCCCCTTGCGTAGTCTCAAGCAGAAAATGGCAGTGTCCAATTCGCCCCAAAGAGATTCAGAATTCAAAAAATTACCCGTATCCGAATCGCTGACCAAAAAAAGGGAAGCGAGCAAGAGCAGGCAAAATTCTTTTCAAATGCGTTACCGGATGCAAATACCGGCGGAACAACGCGGTCAACGAGCGAAATTGGCTCAACTGAATGAAGCCAAACAGAAAATAGGGAAGAAACTCGTGCCCCCCCACCTTCCCGCGCTCGACGCATCAAAACCCTATAGCGCAGGAAAAAATATCACACCTAAACAAGAAGCTTTCCAGAATCAAGCACCTGCACCAGTAAAAGTACTCTTTGTATTCAAAGGGGCTGCCCCTCCCACCACATCCCCGGCTCCTCAGTAATGAATTTAGCCGGGAAGTGGTCTGAAAACGGTAGTGAAGCCTTGAAGGGCTTTTATCTGGCAGCTCCGACATGCCCCTTTGTTTTGGTCTGAATGCGGACCAGATATGTATCTGCGGTCAGATACAGAGTCGAGCCATCATTGCCCCAGGCACAGTTGGCAGTTCGTTCTCCGGTACTGATGCGCCCCAGCAGTTCGCCTGATGGTGTAAAGATATAACAGCCGCCAGGCCCCGTAGCAAAAATATTGCCTTTCAGATCTGTTTTCAAACCATCGGGCAATCCGGGCAGTTTGCCAACGGCAGGAGTGACATCGTAAAACAACTTGCCGGTTCCCAATGTCCCGTCTTTTCTGACAGGAAATGCTTTCCAGATAGCCGCTTTGGGATCGGATTGTGCTACGTATAATGTTTTTTCATCCGGAGAAAAAGCAATGCCATTGGGGCGCGTCATTTCCTTCGTCAACAATGTCAATGTTCCATCTTTTGCCAATCGATAGACGCCACAGAAATCGAGTTCACGACGGGGGTCGTCATAACGGTTTGGCAGGCCATAGGGGGGATCGGTGAAATACAGATCGCCATTGGATTTGAATGTTCCATCATTGGGACTGTTTAACCGTTTTCCCATGTAATTATCGACGAGCGTCCGCTTGCCTCCTTTTTTGGTCATGACGGAAACACGACGATCGCCGTGTTCGCAGGAAACCAGACGCCCCTTCTGATCCAGAAACAGTCCATTGCAACCAGGCTCATTTCCATAGGGAGTCACTCCTGTATAACCGGAAGGCTTGAGGAACAGCGAGGCCCCTTGCCCTTCTTTCCACTTCATGACAGAGTTACGTGGAATATCAGAAAACAGTAAATATCCTTCTTTGGCATCTCCGACCCAGACAGGTCCTTCTGACCAGTCAAAGCCGGAAGAGAGAACCTCTATCCTGGCATCCTTGTCTATCAGTTGATCCAGTCTTGGGTCCAGACGGATAATTTCGCCAATGGTGGGATAATTGGTAGAATCCTGAGCCTGTAGCTCTGATTGACTAAGACTCAATACAAAAGTTGCTAGAATCATGCAGGTGAAACGAATAGTTTTCATGTTTTTTTCCCTGTTTTCAGTCAGTAAGATCAATGTAATATCAGAGGGGAATCTTGAAATAACAATTCTACAGATTGTTCGCAGGAGATGCACGTATAGAGGAAATATTCTTGAATCCGGGGTCTGAAATCCTTGCATCCTGGAATCAGCCTGGATAACGTGATTTTTGAACCATTTGTCTCAGCCAGAGTCTTTTCAGGTGTGTGAGGATTGGTTAGAATCAGATCAATTCAGAGAGGGAACTGGCTGCTTCAGCAGCCGGTAGACTTCATATGGTGGGTATAGCTCAGTTGGTTAGAGCGCCGGATTGTGATTCCGGAGGTCGCGGGTTCGAACCCCGTTACTCACCCTTTTATTCAGCGATCAGTCTCATCGCCGCTCACTCTTCGCATGTCTGCGATCCCCATTGCATCGTCTAATAGACTTGACCCTATCACAGCGTTCTCCTCATTCGCTTCTCTGTATTTTGATACCAGTCAATCGAAAGATGAATCGGCCTGCGGGAATGTGCATCTATCACTTCTGGTTCACTCTCAATGAACTATTCTCGAAAAAGTACTGATCATTGAGTTTCTTGAACGCCTTCATTTTTTAATTGTATTATTTACAATCATAAGTGCTTGATCTCTGATTGAAATTGATAACTCAGTTTCGCATCCACTCTGGAACAAGTGCTTTTGTGCAATGAAGTCTCTGAAATCAGTAAAAACTTATATTGCCTGAATTTTTCGAATTCTATTATACTGGCCGTGTGATTGAAGTCATCACAATTCAATATGACCATCAGCCGGTCTTCAGGCGAGACCGCTGTGAAATCATCATATTTCGAGAGCGTTTTTTCAGGGACGGAGAGCCAAGCTCATGCATCAGGCCAGTAAAATTTTCTGCCGCAATTTGGAACGATCTATTTCTGCAAAAAAACAAATGCTGGAAGACACGGAAATGCAGCAGGAATTTTCGAAAGCGGTGGATCTGATCCTCCAAAGCTATCAAAGTGGAGGTCGATTGTACCTCGCGGGCAATGGAGGCTCAGCAGCTGATGCCCAGCATCTGGCAGCAGAATTTGTCTGCCGCCTGGGTAAAGATCGGGCTTCACTTCCCGCGGAAGCATTAACGACTGATAGTTCGATTCTCACAGCCATCGGGAATGACTACGGTTTCGATGTAGTGTTCTCGAGACAACTGGAAGGAAAATTGACAGAGAATGATGTTTTCCTGGGAATCACAACCTCCGGCAATTCCCCAAACATTCTGAAAGCAGTACAAACCTGTCAGGATAAAAATATTCCCAGCATTGTGTTTACCGGACACGGTGGGGGCGCAGTTCGGTCTCTCTGTGATGTGTGTGTGATTGCTCATGGCGAACTAACAAGCCAGATCCAGGAAGTGCATCTGGTGCTTGAACACACACTCTGTGAATGTGTGGAAGCGGCTCTGTTCAACTTTAAACTGGATATCAGTTCGCCCCATCAGGACCAACCCGGCTCTCTGAGACGGGCAGCCTGAATTAGCGATGCGGGCACAGTCATCTCCAAAGAAATCATTCTTTCTCGATCGTGATGGTGTGATCAATGTGGAGAAAGACTATCTGCACCGCATCGAAGATTTTGAATTCATTGATGGAATTTTTGAACTATGCCGGGCAGCAGAAGAGTCTGGTTACAGTTTGATCATCGTGACCAATCAGTCGGGCATTGCGCGCGGCTATTATACAGAACAGCAATTCATTGACTTAATGTCTTGGATGAAAGAGGTATTTGCAAATTGCGGCATCACGATTGCCGATGTGTTCTTTTGCCCGCATCACCCCATTCATGGAACAGGCCTCTACCGTGCCGACTGTGCCTGTCGAAAACCGAAACCCAAAATGCTGATCGATGCGGCAACGAAGCACAACCTGGACCTGTCTGAATCGATTCTGGTGGGAGATAAATCATCAGATATCAAAGCTGGTCAGGCAGCCGGCCTGAAAACAACAGCGCTGGTCGGAACGGGACATCGTGTGAGTGAAGCGGATAAAAAAGGGGCAGACATCTATGCCAGCTCATTATTAGAACTCAAAACAATCCTGTTTCCAGCGACAATCTGCACAGACTGATGGTACCTGTGGAAGCTTGCAAGAATCAGAATATGTCAGAGTCAGCGGATTGATCCTGAAGGTTATGCAGCATCACATTTAATGATGATCTCTTCGGGAATGATTTCTTCGACTTGACTGGCATCGAACGGTATGGTTTTGACTTCTACATCCGTGTGCCACTCGATTTCTCCAGGCTTTCCGGCACCGCAGTAAGCTGCCAGTAAAACCAACGGCATCCAGGCAGCACCCACAAATAAGATGCCCCATGCCGGCCAGATGATCGCACAGGCTGCCCAGGGAAAAAGCCAGCAGACATTGATGGCAAGGATACTCGATGTAACTTTGCGATGTGCCGCATGTCGGAGATTATTTTGATCCGCTGATCCTTCCAGCAACCGCGAAACTCTCTGGTAAGCATGGCTTTGATGTCCTTGATACCAACGATCTCCCCTGAGCATGCGTCGCATGAGCGTTACTGTGGCATCAATCCAAAAGACTCCCGGTAAGATCAACCAGACCCAGAGATTTAACGAACCGGCGGTCAGTGTCATCAGAGCCAGCATTCCCATGACAAATCCCAGGAAGGTACTACCCACATCACCCATAAAGATTTTTGCAGGTGCCCAGTTAGCCCCGAGAAATCCGAGCAATGAAACTGCCAGCAAGATCATCAAAGCCTGCTCAGTGGAATAGTCTGCCACTGAAGTTGAGGTCTGAAAGTAAATGAGAATACTTGCCATTACCAGCACGCTGATCGCTTCAGAAGCGGCCAGACCATCGATGCCGTCCATAAAGTTAAATAAATTTAACCACCACATCATTCCCAAAACGGCAATCGCCCCCATAAGCCAGGAGGCCTCCAGCCTGAATCCCCAGAGTTCTACAGCAGGTAAAGGAGACAAAACGGAAACCGATGAAATAATAATTAAGAGCTGTAAGCTAAGTCTTGTTTTGATGGACAACTGATTTAAATCATCCCAGAACCCGATCGCCGCGATGATTAATCCGCCGCTACAGATTGCAGTGATCGATCCCCGTGTCATCAATTCATTCCCATACAACAAACCGATTGAGCAAAGGCAGGTAATGACGAAGGCAATTCCTCCGCCGCGGGGAGTCGGCTGAATATGAGCACAGCGGCTGGTAGGCTCTTTGACCAATCCTAATTTGGGGGACAGTTTGACGAACAGTCCGGTACAAACCAGAGTAGTGACAAACAGGCTGAAAAGTATCAAGCCGGGCAATATTAAGCTGCCGCTAATCATCGACTTACATCACCCTTTAGAAAATGGCTGGTTTGATTGGAAATGTATCAGGGTCGAGTTCCCATTGATTGAACAGCAATCTCTGAAATTCTCATTTGTTTCAACCACACATGTTTCAGCCAAAAAAAAACATTGCCCATTCGAAATCGCAGTGCCCGGATCGGCATTCTCTCCTGATATCTAAGTCCCCAATGAGGCAGGACATATATCGCGAGGGAGTATACTGCGATACGAAAAGAGGGTCAATCCGATATCTTGCTATCACTCTGTTTACAGAGAGAAGGTCGGATAAAGGCTGCAAAGGGAGCTGATTGGTCTGAAAACAGTACGTTTCCGCGATTCAAGTGCACACCTTAACAAGTAAAGCGAGCCTAGTTTCACCTCCAACCAGTCATTTTGCAGCGGTTTTTTCGAAAACCAGAATATGCTGGCGCGGCAACACGCCGATGGTCTCTTTCCATTTCAGATTCAGTTCGGGGCGAGAGACCTCTTTTTTTGCCTGTGCTTCGGACATTTTATGTACGAGTTTAATGGGGACGGCTGGATCTTCTTTGCGATATTCAACCAGTACAACGCGCCCTTTGGGTTTGAGGGCTTTGGATATTTCCCGCATCATTTCATAGGGAAATTCAAACTCATGATAGACGTCGACCATGATGGCGAGGTCAATCGAAGCTGGTTTGAGTCCGGGAGATTTTTGCGTTCCCAAGACAGGATGGATATTATTGACGCCTGCTTTTTTGAGTTTTTTGTTTAAGAGATCGAGCATTTCCTGTTGCACATCAACGGCATACACGATGCCTCCCGGACTGACGTGATCAGCCAGGATAACAGAAATCACTCCACTGCCCGCGCCGATATCTGCGATCGCCATTCCCGGCTTCAATTTTAATGCTTTGGGAAGTAAAGACAGCCGTTCTTCCTGCTCACGCGAATTACGTTCCAGCCAGGGTGCGCCCTGATATCCCATCACATGCGCAATTTCGCGGCCGCGATAGAATTTGCCAATCCCATTCGGATCATGGTCTCGCGAATAAGAATAGAGCGATTTTTCCGAAAGTGGTTTCGGCTTGGCAGGCGCGACGGCAGGTTCTTCAGCAGACAGGGAGACCGTCAATAACAGACATACCAGAGAAGAGCATACAAAGCCGCTGATGCAGTTTCGTGACAGCAAATTCTTTGATGCATTCTTCATCTTCGCTCCTCTAACAGAGTCAGGGTTCAGGAGACGACTTCTCCTGTTTCGGGATGTCGATTGTGACGTTTCATGATTTCAGCCCACTCTTCCTGAGGAACTTCAGTCGCTTCATCCACCAGCATGACTGGTATGCCATCTTTGATGGGATACTTGAGCCGCGTATTGTGATCAACGGAAATCAGAAAGTCGCCTTCACAAATCAGTTTCGCTTTTGTTTTCGGGCAGGCAATAATGTCCTGCAAATGCTGCGGGTTAAATGACATTGGATATTTCTCTAAGCTATTTTCCTAAGATATTTATCGGGGCCAGCTTGATTCAATTGTAGCAAAAGAAACACAAGTTCAACAGTTTTCTCTAGAACTAAAGCTGGTGTTACCGCGATAGCCGACAGTTGCGGCTTTTTTTTCTTAGAAACCTCGCAATTTTTGAATGTCTTTGAACGTCCGCAAATCATAATCAATGCCAACATAATCCAGCACGGAACAGAGTGCACGAACGGCAACGCCGATTCCATCGGGGCCACTGAATCCACCAAACTGTCCGCCCCCTTTGAGATGAGGTTCGACTTCCAGGAAGACGCCGGGGACACCCAGTTTTTTCATTTTCTTTTCCATCTTGGGAAGCATCTCACGCAATTCGCGTAAGACAAACTCATGCCCGGCATCGCCCACGTTGGCGGGAACAAAGTTTTTCAGTCGTTCTTCATCGACGACGCCCGTCCATTCCAGACTCTTATCGACGGCGTAATCTTTAATGTGCAGCCAACCCATCGATTTACTCATATCATGAAACTCGCTCAAGCACTGCATGGCATCTTTATTCTGTGCAGCGATGTTTCCCCCATCATAAATCGTGACCATATTGGGCCGTTTCACTTTACGCGCTATCTCAGCCAGTAAAGGTCCGGTTTCACCAATCAGATTCGGTTCAATTTCCAGGCCATATACCAACCCTTTTTTTGCACAGAGATCTACAATCTGACCGATCTGATCGACGGCCTGATTCATATATGGTTTTGGATCTTCCCCTTTGGGAGGATAAAACGAAAAACCGCGAATCAATTTTGTTCCCAGTGTTGTAGCGGCGTTAATCGTGTTTGTGACTTCTTTTTTCAAATACTGTTTGAATGGAACAAACACATTGTGCGAGCCATCATCTTTATCAACCAGTTTAATTTTGCCAACGCGGGCTCCAACACTGGTGACATTGACTCCATACTCCTCGTGCAGATCGAGTAGTGCTTTATATTCTGACTTATTCAAATCAACGACATGTTTGACGTTTCCATCACCAAAGACATCAATAAAGCGGGGGCTGTAATACTTCAGGCCTAATGCAGAGAGTGCCACCATTTGCTCAACGGCTGTTTTATGATTGGCTGCTTCATCTGCAAATGCACTTAAAATCACACGAGGATTATCTGACATAACGGATTATTGCCTTTTATTTCTAAATCTAAAACGGATAAGGGTGGATCAATGTAATGGACCATGTCGGAGCCATTTTTGACAGGTTTCGGATAAGTTTCAAGAGCTACGAGATGATCCCGGCCGCTTTTTCAAAGGCCGTTCCTGATTTTGTTGTCTCGCCGAACCAAAACATCAGACAATCAAACGATCCGGCCGCATTCGAGCCGCATTTCGTAAATGCATGGTCATGGCTGCGGAAGCCGTTTCGGAATCTCGATTCTTTAACGAATCCAGTAGAAGCGTATGATCATATAGTCCGCGCGTCATAATTTCGGGTGTCTCTCCCATTGCAGAATAAGAAACCCGTTTATAACTCCAGCATTTATGAATGGCTTCAGAAATCGGTAAATTCCCACAATGTTCTGCAATTGTCAGGTGCAACGCATAATCAAACGAACGCGAGGCTGCTCCCCACGTCTGTAAATGCTTGCTGGATTGATCGCCATTCTCATACAGCTGCTGGCACGATTTGACCTCAGCAGCCAAGGATTGTAAGCGGACCAGCTCTGTTTCGGGAATATTTTGTGCTGCCATCGCTGCAGCAGATGGCTCGAGCAATACCCGCAATTCATGGATTTCAACTAGCCAGTTTTCAGCTCCTTCCCTGACAACAGCGCGATGATTTTTCTGCTGAATCACAATTCCATCTGCCTGCAATCGCGCTAACGCCTGCACAACGGGCGTGCGACTGACACCAATTTCGCGCGCCAACTGTGTACTTTTCAGCTCGGTTCCATCCGGAAGCTCGCTGCGAATGATGCGTAACAATAATTTCTGGTAAACTTCATCAACGAGTGATGGGCTCACATCATCCTCAATGACTGTTTGTCCATTCAATTCCATTAACGTAGTACTGTTTTTACTCATTTGTCTCTCGTCTCAAACGGGGAACCATTCCAAGTGTAAAAACCAGATTGATGTCAGATAGCCGCAAATGAATCCTTCTGAAAAAGAGTGCTTTCTTTCCCTCTGAACTCAGTCCAGAGGCTTGACAATTCCTGAACCACCCCCTAAAGTGAATTCACTTTAACCCTTTCCGAAGTCTTCTATACTTATTATATCCAATATCATAGCAAGTATTTTGGAAATTAGACACAATAAAACGACCTATATTGAATTCACTTGGGAATATATTTATGAACTCTGAGGCAAACACAAATCAGCTGAAAGCGGGCATGGTCGGGTTCGGCATGATCGTGGATGAGACGTATCGACCTTTTTTTGAGACCGTTCACGAGACGGGGCTTTATCAACGTGCCACTGGTCCGGTTGAGATTTCGCTGGAGGCGGTCGCCACACGAACTGGCTCGCGGGCGGAAAAATATCTTGCGGAACGGGGGGATAAAGTCGGCGGATTTCAAAGTTTTGCCGGCGATGATGCAATTGAACAGATGGTGAAATCAGGATTGGATTTTGCCTGTGTGGCGTCCCCCGATGATCGGCACTTTGATTCCTGCAAAAAAGTTCTGGAGTCTGGCACGCATCTGATCGTCGAAAAACCTTCCGTTCTGAAATTACAGGAACTGGATGAACTGACCGCATTGGCACTGAAAAACAATGTTGCAGCGAAGATCGTTTACCATAAGTTACTCGACCCGGATCATAAAAAACTGCGCACGCTGGTTCATGATGATGTACTGCAACATGTAAATAACGGGTACTGTTCTCTGCTGGAACCCAAGTCGATTTCCGGCAGTCAGTTTGCTCAATGGATTACGGGCCGCAACCCGGGAACTTATGTTGCCGTCCATTATATTAAACTGATTGATTTCACGTTCGGAGGAAAACTGAAAACAATTACGGCGTCTGGCCAGCGTGGTTTAGTTGGTGATCAAGATGGTCCTACGTGGGATAGTTGTCAGATGAAGATGGTTTACGAATATGATTCTGGTCGCGAAGCCGCCTTTGATATTCATACATCCTGGGTCACACCTGATAATTTTCCCGGTTACGTCGAACAGGAAGTCCAATTTCGTTTTGACAATGGATTATGGAACGGCCATTCCCGCAAGCGAGGCGTGGAATGTACGGTGGAAGAGAAAACACCCTTTACGCTCAAAAATTCGATGAACAACCATTATAACGGTACTTTTGTCGAACCATGGGGTACTCGCTCGCAGCGCGGTTATGGGATTGAAGTCATTGAACGATTTGCCCGTGAAGTGGCATTGATTGAGCATGGCGGCCCTGCTTCGGAACGTCAACAACGACTGGATGAAGTGCGTTCGCTGAGTTACAACGATTTGTCTGCTGACCGCCAGACGGTCGCCGCCGTCCAGGCGTTGGAAGCCATTCTGGAAAAACATGTGCAAGGTGAACCCGACTGCGTCGTGCGTGTGAACGACGAACAGGGAGGCCTTGTACTTTATCGTCCCGGTTCCTCTGAAGCGGACGTACTTTATGAGGGAACCGTTTAAGTTCACTTCGCTTCAAAACGAAGTATCAATTTTTTTATCGATCTGTATTCGCCATTCAGTAACACAAAAGAGAGAACTATGACCACAGCCATTCAATTTGACAATGAAAATCAATCCAATGCCATCCGAGAGGATTTGTTCCAGACAGAACCATTGGCGCTCCGCACATTTACTCCCAGTCAGGCTGTGCTTGCAAAATCAGCGGGCTGTTTTCACTGGACTCCCGAAGGGCGCCGTCTGTACGATTTCACTTCTGGCGTTCTGGTCGCCAACCTGGGACACAACCCACGTCGTTGGATGAAACGTTTCAGCGATTACCTGGGCTGGAAGCCGGAAGACATTACGGGCGAAGGTGAAGGAGATTACTTTGAGGCTGCTACTCTAACTGCTTATAACGCGGTTACTGAAATTGAAACGAAAGCCAGCAAACGCCTGATCTCCAATATTCAATCTTTCAAAGGGGGCAATCGTTGTGAAAAGGTGCTATGGGCCGCCTCTGGTTCGGAAGCAGTGCAAAAAGCACTCTGGGCCTGTCTGCATCGTGATCCCGAGCGGGACATCATTCTAGCTACGCGTCATGGATTTCATGGCAAAAAAGGTCTGGCGGGTGCGGTCACCGGATCGGAGACAGATCCGGACCGAGATCCACGTGTCAAATTCATCAGCTTCCCGCGTGAGGAATGCGATGATATCACGAAATGTGATCAACCATTGGATACTGCCTCATATCAGAAAGAGCTGGAAGATCTGTGGAACGAATTCGGCACGCGAATTAATTGCCTGATTACTGAACCTTATCTTGGTGGTGGCGGAAGTTATCATCCTCAGGTGGAGTATCATAAAGTATTGCAGGATTTCTGCCGTGCCCATGATATCATGCTGATCCTGGATGAAGTTCAGGCTAACTTCGGTCGTACCGGTTGTATGTATGCCTTTGAAAAATATCAGATCGAACCCGATTTTGTCGTACTCGGCAAAGGACTCGGTAATGGAGTTCCCGTTGCCGCTGCGGTTGGCCGTGATGATGTGATCGCCAGCTTAAAGTACGGTGAAGCCTCTGATACCTGGAGTGCCAACCCAATCTCGTCTGCTGCGGTGCTGGCGACCCTGGATGAATTCGAAGGTACTGATGTGATGGAAAACACACAGAAGCTGTCGGCGATGTATATCGACGGTCTGCAAAGCCTGAAAGAGACTGGTATCGTCGCAAAAGTTCGGGGCGAAGGCATGGTGTTTGGAATTGAATGTGCCGAACTGGGTGGTAAAACCAGCCAGGAAGTGGCCATTGAACTGGTCAAGTTCTGCTACCTCGGCGAGCAAGGTGGAGACGGCATTCATTTACTGGGTGCTCTGGCCGGCAATGTATTACGTATCAGTCCTCCGATGACGATGACGGAAGCACAAGCGGCAGAGTCGATTACACTTTTAACGCGTTTATGCAAAAAACTGTCCGAGCAACTGCAAGCGGCGACAGCCTCTGCGTAAACCAAAATCAAGCAACTGATAACAAAACAGGCCCCGGTTTTTTCCGGGGCCTGTTTCATTTTTTTACAGTGAATCTTTATTTGAACTAAAACTGTCGTTGATTGCGCCATTGTTCCAGTTGTTCTGCTGTCAGATTTGCGGGAGGAGCCGCTGACTGGGCACTTCTGGGACGAGGGTCCTTCTTAGGAATCGGTGCTCCGACTCCTGCAGGACTCATCCCTTTCGAAACACCTGGCTTTTGTCTGTTGACTTGCGCTGTCTGTTGATGTTTCGCCTGAGAATAGGAAGCCTGTCTGGTTCCCGCATTGATACCCGTTGATTCGCTGGCAGACACTCCGGCTAACATCAGACGGTTTTCTTTCTCACGCCTGATTTCATCGAGCCAGTACTGAGCTTCGTTGAATTCGGGTTTCAGCAGGACTGCCTGGAGGAACTGTTGCTCGCTGGCCTGCATTTGTCCTCGATCTCTCAGAATGTAGCCAATGTTATAATGGGCTTCCGCTTCGCCGACGGCACGGATCAAATGGGGCATGGCACCCTGATAATCTCCGGAAGAAGCCATCGCAATTCCCAGTTGATAACGCACATTTTTGTCTGCGGGCGTTGATTTCACCGCTTGACTCAGCAGAGCAATTGCCTGATCCCATTTTTCTTCTGCTGCATAGAATTGGCCGATATTCGAACGTACTTTGGGATCATTGGGGGCCATCTCTAAAGCCTTTTGAAACCCTTTTTCGGCTTCGACTTTACGGCCGGCCACTTGATCTAACCTTGCTAACCCGAGAACCGCTTCTACCGATTTCGGGTTTTCCCCTAATGCGACTTCGTAGGAAGAACGGGCGGCTTTTGTATCACCCATTTTTTCCTGAAGCTGGCCGTGAGTGACGTAAAACTTACCTGGATCCTTCAGTTTATTTTTGGCAACTGAAATTTTATCTTTCAAACTGACCGGTGCTGTATCATCTGTTTTCGAAACAATTGAGTTTCGCATGTTAGAACAGCCGTTGCAAATAAGTAATGCACAAGCGATTCCAGCGATCCATGTCTGTTTTGTCATTTGTATTGACATTAAATTACCTCCGTGAGGTGCACTTGAAAGACGTGAATTTTGATTCCCCATTTTGCTTGACAGGTCGGACCGATTGCCTTTGATTTTTTCCTGTCAATTCTGAATTGCAAACAGAACTGACGATTAAAAAATCGCAATAGATCAAGACGTGTGACCATGGGTAAATCAGGTTGCTTTATGGGCCTATTGTGTAAGGCACAATTAAGAAATTCAGGAAAGGAATTTATATTTGACAGAAGAAACGTTGCGCTGCTTCTGTAATGAGTTGAGAGTTAAGGATGGGTTCCTGTCCTTTAAATCGACAGATTGACTGCAAAATCTCCAGTAAATCTCGCGGGTCGCTGGATCTGGGGGGTTTTCCCTGATTGTAATAATTGTCATATAGATAACTTACGAAACCTGGGTCGTATGGTATCTCCCTTTGACGGCAACAAAGCTTGCTGATCTCGGTAAAGACCTCCCGCGAAGGAGCGTTGATGGGAATCTTATGTCGAATACGACGAAGAAAGGCTTCGTCTACCAGGTCCTTGGGGTCGAGATTGGTTGAGAAGATAATGAGCTGTTCAAAGGGGACGGCAAATTTCTTGCCTGTCTCCAGGGTTAAGTAGTCAATCCGATCCTCTAGCGGCATAATCCACCGGTTGAGCAGGTCTTTGGGACTGACAAGCTGCCTGCCGAAGTCATCAATCAGAAAAACGCCGCCGTTGGCTTTAAGATGTAATGGCGCTGTATAAAAATTGCTGGTTTTGTTGTAGCGTAAATCGAGCATGTCCAAAGTCAGCTCGCCACCCGTAATGACAACCGGACGCCTGATCCTTCTCCAGCGGAGGTCTGTTTCCGGCTTGACCCATTCTTTTAATTCCGGAATGCGCCCCCCTTTTTTCGAGTCAGATTGAATTCGCTCCCGAAGTTCATGGTCATCGGTTGTCTGATGAAGTGTCGGGTCAAACAGTGTAATAATGCTGCTTTCCATCTGAATGGCATAGGGGACGTAAATTTCTCCCCCCTGAAGATTGAGAAATCTTCCCAACCCTTTGGCAATCAGAGTTTTACCGTTACCCGGAGGTCCATAAATAAAGATCGAACGACCGCTGCAGACTGCGGGGCCGAGTTCATCCAGGAGTCCTTCACGAATAATGAATTCGGAAAAGGCGGCTTGCAGTTTCTCTGGAGTACAATCAATGCCTGTTACTGTTTGCAACCGGCACTGTTTAACATAAGCCTCCAGTGTGACTGGCGCGGGTCCTACATAACGGCATTGTTCAAACGCTTCCCGGGCACGAATCCGCCCTAGTTCGGTCAGATTAAAACGATAGGAAGAACGACCGATCATCTTGCCGGAGGACACTTCGATGCATTTTTCCTCTTTGAGAAAAATGAGTGCCTCATCGATAATACTGAAGGGAAGATGGGTACTGCGAGATATATCAATTCCCAGCGCACTTCCCTGTAAATAAAGCTGTTTCAGAACCAGATTGCATAGCTGCATTAAAGACAAACCGCTCTCTGCCAGCGTTTGCGGTGCCTGAATCGATTCTCCTTCGTATCTGACCTGCTTTAAGGGAAGCGCGGGTGCATCCAGTTCATTCTCTATCAGAGCCGTTTGTGAACCATTGGTGGCCTGTTTTTTTTTGAATAGATCGCTGTAAAGGTCTGTCAGATCATTGTTAGCTGCAGCAAAACGAAGCCCCTGGTCAGGGTCTGTTTCCGGTGGTTCAGAATGTTCATCCTGCTCCGGAAACGTCTCATCAGTTGGCGCTTGAAGTTCATCTTCTGTAGGACGATCAATCATGACGAGGTTTCGTCTGAATTAATAAGAGAAAGAAACAGGATTGCAATCAAACAGAACAGCGACCGTTTTTAGTTACTGCCATTTGCCGCTGATCCACCTCCTGATGTGTATTCAATTCGTGGAGGCAAGATCGAACCGACATAGGCTCGGTACTTGAGATCTTCCTCACGAGCAGGACGGCCATAAGCTGGTGTCACTCTTAACATTGTGGAAGGAACATTCTGAGTACCCGCCATCTCTGAAGCGGCATGTTGGACATTCGCCAATCGCTGCTGGCTCTCAATGGATGCATTGGCAGTCTGTACAAAAATGATACGGCGGCTTTCCGGCGCATGTTCGAGAATCCAACGTAAATGCAGTAAGCCGGCTTCTGTTAACTTGTTACCTTCATTTTCAAAGTGATAGGCATAAAGCGTTGTTTGATCGGTCCAGCCATTATGAATTTGTCGTTCCATAATATCTTTTACGTAAGCGCGATCTTCACACGTATATGGGTGCGGCCAATAGTGTGCGTGATGGTACTTGTTCCAGAAATGCTGTTTTGGTCCGGTCGGTCGGGGGTAAGGAGGCCATAGCTGACCAAATTTATATTTTTGGCGCGAACCAATGGGTCGAGAGGCTTTCTCCGCCCATTTTGCCTCTTTATCTTCCGAGGAACTAAATGGCCAACCCGCCTGAACTTCGACACCGTTTGTCAGGCTAACCATAAATAAGATAAGTAGATACGAATTAATTTTGACGGCAGTCGTCATGCCATCTCCCCCCTGTTTGAATCGTGATTGAATCAGCGTCCGTTCACGAATGAATCATTCGCGCAAGTCAGACCAACCATCATTTGAGATGATCTGCTTGTCTTTTTATCGGCTGAGGTGAGGTCCGGTCCTAACGAGAAAAACGATTCTAGCGAGAGAATAAGAGAGATAATTTCATACACTAAAACAAATGGGGGCCGAATCTTCTATCCCTGCAAAAAGTGGAAAAGACTACCGGAAAAGATGCCAGCCTCGATGAAACGAACCGAATCGAGCTTGTTGATCAAAGGCCTTTCCCAAAAAATTGCGTTTCCTCAATCAAAATTCTTCTCAGACAAAAGTCAGTAGCCACAAAAGAGGAATCTTGCATCGCGTTCAGATCAGATTCGAGTTGAGTGTAACCGCTTTTGAGCGACGTAAGCCTATCCATCGGGAACCGAGATGATTACACTTTGAGAAAGTCAACTTCAGCCATGCGCGTCGTTATTGAAGCTGATACCCGACAACCATTTCTATTTTTTCTAAAAACCGTTATTCTTAGAGTGAGTCGTTAAGTAAATCGTATTATAGTATCAGATTCCTTATCTAATTTTTCGGAACAATTGATCGAAACGAATTGAGATCGAAATGGATGCGGTTGAGATACAAGCGAATCAATCGGGTGCACCTTTCTCTGCAGAAGTTGCAGAGCAAATGGCGTTGGAGTTGAATCTCACGGCACAGCAGATCCTGAATGTGATTGCATTACTGGACGAAGGAAATACCGTTCCGTTCATTACCCGTTATCGAAAAGAACGGACGGGTAATCTGGATGAAGTTCAGATTCGAGATATTCAAAAACGCGTTCAATTCAAACGACAAATTTGGGAACGTGCTTCTACCATTCTGCGATTAATCGAAGCACAACAAAAAATGACTCCCCGCTTAAAAGCCGAGATAGAAAAAGCGGATACGCTCAAGCGACTGGAAGATCTCTACCGTCCGTATCGTCCGAAAAGAACATCCCGCGCAGCAACTGCCAGAAAACTGGGCTTCGAACCGTTGGCCGATGGTATCTGGTCGGGCGATGCCTCTCTGACAAATTTAAGCACAGCGGCAAAAAATTTCACTAAAGACGAAGACGGTGCGCGGACGACCGAGGATGTGCTCAAAGGGGCCTCTGATATTCTGGCGGAGAAGATTGGTGAAGATCCCGATGTGCGTGAGATCTCACGCAAGATCGCCTGGGGTTCGGGAAGTCTGACGGTGAATGCTACGAAGAAAGCAGAAGAATCTGGTCAGGAATATCGAGACTACTTTAATTACACTGAGAAAGTCGCCAAAGTGCCCCACCATCGCACGATGGCTATTAACCGTGGTGAAAAAACCGGTGCGTTGCGGATTCGTTTTGAATGGGCGGAAGAATCTGCTTGTGCAACGATTGTCAGCCATTTGAATTTGAACGGTCATCGCTTCCACGAATTTTTGACATCCGTTGTCACCGATGCCTTACAGCGTTTGATTCTGCCCAGCCTTGATCGGGAAATTCGTCGTGAGCTGACGGATAAAGCGGAAAAACACGCGGTTTCCGTCTTCGCTCAAAATTTGAAAAATTTACTGCTACAGCCTCCGCTGCAAAGCGAACGCATTCTGGCGATCGACCCCGGCTTACGCACGGGTTGCAAGCTGGCGGTGCTTGACGAACTGGGAACTTGCGTGGCTACTGACCTGGTCTATGTCACAGGTTCTGCAGAGAAGAAAGAATTTGCGTGTAAAAAACTGGCTGACTTTATGACGGAACATCAATGTAAGCTGGTCGCTATCGGCAATGGTACCGCATGCCGGGAAACGGAAGAAGTCATCACTGAGATGATCGAACAGCATCTGCCGGAGGCCCGTTATTTAATTGTGAATGAAGCGGGCGCGAGTATTTATTCTGCCAGTCCGGTTGCTCGCGACGAGTTTCCCGATCTGGATGCCACAATTCGCGGTACGATCTCCATCGGTCGTCGACTGCAGGATCCTTTGAGTGAGTTGGTTAAGATCGACCCTCAGCATCTGGGCGTCGGCATGTATCAGCACGATGTAAATGCCAAACGTCTGAAAGAATCTCTGGACGAGGTGATTGAATCATGCGTTAATTATGTCGGCGTGAATTTGAATACCGCCAGTGCTTCCCTGCTGCGTCATGTGTCAGGCATGAACCAGTTGATCGCCCGACGGATTACCGAATGGCGCGAGAAGCATGGTTCCTTTCAGAGTCGAAAACAACTGCTGGATGTTGCCGGTGTTGGCGAAGCGACGTTCACACAAGCGGCCGGATTTTTGAAAATTGATGCAGGTACCGAACCACTCGACTCCACCTGGATTCACCCTGAAAGTTATGAGCACGCACACAAAGTTTTCACGAAACTCGATCTACCTGAAGACAGCCTGAAAACTTCGGCGAAAGACCGCGAGTCCGTGATACAAAAAGTTGCGCAGATCGATAAACGGGAGCTGAGTGACAGTTTACAAATTGGACTACTGACACTGGAAGACATACTGGAAGCCATCGTACGCCCCAAACGTGACCCACGTTCTGATTTACCCGGCCCGATTTTTAAGCAGGGCGTATTAAAGCTGGAACAACTGGTCGAGGGCATGGAGCTGCAGGGTACGGTTCTGAATGTGGTAGACTTTGGCGCGTTTGTCGACGTCGGGTTAAAAGACAGTGCTTTGATTCATGTAAGTGAGATGGCCAATCACTTCATCAAAAACCCTTATCAGTTCGTCTCGGTGGGTGATGTGATTACGGCATGGGTGCTTAGTGTGGATCTGGAACGACGACGCGTCTCTTTGACAATGATCAAACCGGGCACCGATCGCCATTCCAAAAAAGAACCGCCTGAAAAAGAGCAGGCTTCGCAACCGACGACTCAAAAAACGCAACCGAAAAAATCAGAATCCACACTACCGGCAACGGGTGGTCAAACCCGGCAGCAGACAAAGAAACGACCGCGCAAAAGAAAAACGCCCCCTGCCCCCAAGCTTACGAATGAAATGAAAACCGGAGAACAGCCTCTCCAGGGCTTCGATCAACTGAAAGCGCTTTGGAACCAGAAAAAGAAATAGGAACATTATAATTCCGTATCTCCGACGGAATTCCCAACGAATTATTATGCACAAAAATCGCCGTATGAGAACTTTTATTGCAGTCCCCATTCATCCACCTCGGGGTCTCAGGAAATTATTGCCAAAACTGGAACAGCTGGGCCCTGCCGTCAAGCCGATCGCAGTTGACCAGATGCATATTACTTTGAAGTTCCTGGGAACGACTGAATTAGAGGATGTCATGCCGATCAGTTCCATCCTGAAAAAGATGCGAAGTGAATTCCCTCGTTTAAAACTGGCATTCAAAGGCCTGGGTGCATTTCCCCGCGTTGACCATCCGAATGTCATCTGGGCGGGCATCAGCGATGCCACGTTGCTAACCGCCATGGTAGATTACCTGGAACAGGAAACAGAAAAACTGGGCTACCCACTGGAACGCAAAGGTTTTCATCCCCACCTTACATTGGCGCGCGTGAATGCCAGGCCTGCGGACGATCTGTTTCAGATTCTGCAGGATCGATCGGATGCAGAATGGGGAGAGGTGACCGTCGATACGATTAAGTTTTATCAATCTGAAATGAAATCGCAGCGCGCTCAATACCATGAGATGCAAACGGTGAAACTATATCAACGCTAACTCTTTTCGTGGTCCGGCATTCGTTTGGGTCTGAAGAATAAGAAGCGAACGGCTAGCCCCAGTACAATGAGCGAACAGCCGACAAGTGTTGTCATTGAAACCGTTTCGCCCCAGAAAATCCAGACCCAGATGGGATTCAAAATTGGTTCGGCCAACACGAACAGGGCGGCTTCCTGCGAGTTTACCGTTTTGACAGCATGCGAAAAAATCAAGTAAGGGGTCCCCATCTGAATCACCCCCATCAGGGCAATCAGAGCGAATTGCGTTCCCGTTAATGAATGTCCCAAAGTGAGTGCCCAGGGCGCGACAATCGCTGCAGAAACGAACAGGCACAAAGTCACCAGCCAGGCCGGGTGTTCTTCCCGCAACACGCGAAAGAAGATGACAACCAGGGCGTAGGCAATGCCACTCATCAGGGCGATAAGATTTCCGGTGAAATTTTTCCCCGACCAATCAGCCATCACGATAAAGAAAATGCCTGACATCACAATCAGTATTGAGAGGATTGAGCCTCGTTCAATTCGTTCTTTCAGAAAGAGAAAGCCGAACAGCGTCGCCCAGGCCACACTTGTATTCTGCAGAAAAATGGCAGCGGCGGCTGACGTTTTTGTCATGGCGAACATGAACAGTAAATTCATGGATGCAAAGGCGATCAAAAGTGGAATCAAGCCGGGACGCCAACGAATTCTGTTTATTTTGACAAAGGGGAGCAGAAAGAGTCCTGCGAAAAAGACTCGATAACAGGCTAGAATCAGCCCTCGATGCGCTTCAGGAATGGACAGGAAGGGAGGCGACTTGACAAACAGACCGCTTAGGCTCCAGAGTACTGCAGCCAGCAATACCAGCATACGTGCCCGAAACAGCTTTCCTCGGTCATCGCTCTGGCTCATGAGAGGTAGTCCGTTCGTGCTGTGATTTGCTGTTTTCGACGGTTCTCACAAACTGGCGGCAGAGATGGCGGCGGGCACTTCAATCGTGCCTTCATACAAAGCACGACCGATGATCGCGCCGACCAGACCCGGCTGTTGTTGACTGACTTCTGCCAGACGCGTTACATCTTTGAGCGTTGTCACGCCACCCGATGCAATTACAGGCAAGCCCAGTTCTGCTAGAGAGATCATATCCTGAATGGTTGGTTCATCAACGCCCTGCATCATGCCATCATTGGCAATATTGGTATAAATGACGGCTGCCAGATCGGCTCCCACATAGTCTTTTGCGAGATCAATGGCCGACGTTTCAGAGACATCGAGCCAGCCTTCCGTCGCGACTTTTGAGTCGCGGGCATCCAACCCCAGCGCCAGACGACCGGGATAACGCTGTGTCATTTCTTTGAACCACTGCGGATCTTTCAGCGCCTGTGTGCCGACAATCACGCGGTCGATTCCTACTTCATCCAGCATTAACTGAATCGCCGCTTCATCTCGGATGCCGCCTCCCATCTGACAGGGAACAGAGACCGCTTCCACAATTTTTCTGACGACTTCATGATTGACGGGTTTACCTGCTTTGGCGCCATCGAGGTCAACCAGATGCAATCGTTGTGCGCCCCCGTCTGCCCAACGACGGGCCATTTCGGTAGGATCATCGCCAAAGACCGTTTCCTGACCATAATCGCCTTGTCGCAAACGAACACATTTGCCTCCTCGAATATCGATGGCGGGCAGAATTTCCATAGCTGAGCTGACTTTCTTTTCCGGATGAACAGGATTTATAACGAAGCAAAATTCTGCAGTAGTTTTAATCCTGCAGATTGACTTTTTTCGGGATGAAATTGCGAAGCAAAAATGTTATCGCGGGCCACAATCGAAGCAAAACGGCTGCCATGTTCTGTATACGCGACGACCGCTGACTCATCTTCCGGCACGACATAATAACTGTGTACAAAATAGAAATGCTCATGCGAGGGAATGTCCGCGAGTATGGGATGCGGTGTTACCGTTTCAATTTCGTTCCAGCCGATATGTGGGATTTTCAGTCCGGGTTGATCTTCTAAACGAACCACTTTTCCGGGAATCATTCCCAGACCCTCGTATTCTCCGTCTTCGTAACTGATATCAAACAACAGTTGCAGACCGAGACAGATTCCCAGAAAAGGTTTCCCGGAATTGACATGTTCCCAAATGGGTTCGACGAGTGACTTGTCTTTCAGGCACTGAATGCCGTCCCGAAAGGCGCCCACGCCAGGCAGTAGCAATTTTGTGGCCCGGGCAATTTCATCGGGCTTTGAAGTGATCGTAGCCTCGGCCCCAATCTTTTCAAAGGCTTTTTGGACGCTTCGCAGATTTCCCATGCCGTAATCGATGATCGTGATCATAACTGCTTCTAATTTAAGGTCTTAAGTAATTTTCTGGTTCATACTTCTACTGGAAGGACACAATCAAAACAGATGAGTTCGAGGTGTGCAGCCAATTCTAGTGTCTGAATCCATATTTGTGAATGATGTCCACAAAAATGATGGGTTTTCAGAACCTGGAGGAACACATATCCGAAATCCGTTCGGTATAACAAGGTTAGAGGACCATCGGTCTACTCCTTATCCCTATCCTTCCGGCGCTGAGAAATCTCTGCAAGCCACCTATCAATATGTGGTCGTATCTCTATCAGCGTTGGAATATGAGCGTATATCTCTTCAGGATTTCCGAAGCAACTCCTTAAGTAAGTCTTTCCAACGCCACTATGAACACGGCGAGTTAGTGTCCAATCAGGACCGATGCCAACATCTGATTCTATCTTGATTTCGAGAATTGTTTGCGAACACAGCTGTGCCCTTTTTTCTAATTCGGACTCTGATAGCGGGTTTCGACGAACATAACAAATGATACCAGACCCTTCAAAGGTTTCGGAAGTTTCAAGATGATGAAGCCCCGATAAAGGGTGGTCCTGTTCTGGATAACGTTCCCCAATATAACGTTCCCCAAGTATGCTATCTGCCGATTCAAACCAAATACCAGCGGCCAGCACTTCAATAAACTGATCGTGAAAATGAAAAACGTAATGTGAGAACTCTCTGATCATCTCATCGACGTCTCCATTGAATCCATAGGAATCACCATAATATTTTTTTTCGTATTTGTATCGCTCCCGAAGCCACCGTGAATTTGAAATGGTTTGTACCCAATAAAATGATTCCTTTTCTCCGGGTGCGAGTGGGTATGGTGCATACTCTCCACGAGAGGCTTTAATTGAATCTAACCTTTCAAACGTGATTCGTCCCCAGTGATTATCTTCCGTCATGAAATGAAGAGCATTTATTACATCGCCATACTGAACAATCGGAGAGTCGACACGATCGGCTTCCAAAGGCACTTCAAAATTGTGCGCAAGCTGTTTCGATCTTATAAAGTTTAAGATACTCATGCGTTTTGGCCTAACTTGTTGATCACCTGCATAACCAACTGCAGTTCAGGTATTACCGGGATATCACACTGGAGACTATTTCTAAAACAGTCTCTTTCGGGAGTTACTTTCCCTTTTTCCACTGATGATGATAGTTTGTGCCGCGGCCTGCTCTGGTGTGCGCGTCGGTGTTTAGATCCCAGCGGCCCTGATTTTCTTCTACGTTTTCCCCCGCCTGATATGTCAATGTATCGGCTGAGGTCCATTCATCCAGCCATTCGTCTTGAAAATACAGGGGGATGCCCAACATCCACTTCATCCCCTGGGTAATCGATAAACAACCCGCCAGCATGATCAACATCACAATCGCCAGTACAGGCAAGAGTGGGCCAAAATGGCAAATGCGCTCGGCCAAGGGCCAGATTTTTGGCCAGCCTAACAGGACCAGTAATGCTCCCAAACTGAGGTAAGGTCCGAAGGGAATTTCACGTGATCGTTTGAAAAAGATAGAGAAAGCTACCACCGCCAGCGCACAGAGAGGTGAAATGACAAACACGGTAACCGTCGCCTGCCACCCCAGAAAGCTGCCGATGACCGCCATCAAAATCACATCACCAAAGCCCATCGCTTCCTGACGTAACGTCCATTGACCGATGATACGAACGGCCCAGACAATGCCGCCTCCCACAACTATTCCTACTAGACTGACAGCCAATCCATGCAGGTGCGGGTATTGAGCCACCCACAAAGGTACTTTCTCGACCACAAAAAAACTGCGATACTGTTCCGGAAAATAGACACCCAGTAAGCGGACTATCGATGGTTCCTGAAACCAGACCGGCACCAAATACAACATGCCAAACAGAAAGGAGCCGACAACGCCAATGAACAGGGCCGGCATCGTGGCGCCATCGGGAATAATTTTGAGGTCGAAGTCAATGAAGGTGGCGACCATCAATGATTCGATCAGTACCAGATGAAATGCAAAACGCAGGTTGAGCAGCATGACCGGTGTCAGCCAGGAGTTGACTGCGAGCGGATCTGGTGCATACGCGGAAAACAGTCCGCTTTGTTGTAGAGTGGCCTGACCACTCAAGGGAACTTCTGCGCAATAGAGCAAGACAAAGATGACGCCGTTCAAGAGTTCGACTAACGCTTCGCGGTGCGATCGTCTGTAGGATAAGTTCGAATTCCGAGAGCGCGAGAGATAGACGCCGATTATGGGAATATGATAACGAGACCCGAGATGACGTAGTCTACGGCCGACGCGTTTCCAGGCAGCCCCGACTTTTTCTTCGCGAGGAAGTTCTTCGATACAAATATTGACGATCCGTCCCAGGAATGCTCCCAGCAGAAACAGCAGCACAAGCATGAGATTCGGATCAATGCCAAACGGGGTCATGTTCAGGAAAACTTTCGTCGTGTATTAAGGAGTGAAATCCAGCGCGTCTGTTATTTCATCGACGATCTGGAGAATCGTTTTGGAATCGGTATCGACGGTAATGCTGGTGCATGCCTGATAAATGGGTTCACGCTGATCGAGCAGTTTCTGTATTTCTTCGCGTTGGGAAGCACTGGAAGTGAGTGCGGGCCGACGAGTGGTTGTTGAAACATCGAGTGACACGCGCTGCTCTAAAACGTTGACGTCGGCTTTCAGCCAGACGACTGGTCCGGCGTCTTGAACTTCCTGGCGCGTTTCTGTATTCAGGATGGCTCCGCCCCCCGCGGCAATGATTAACTTGTCTCGTCTGAGTAAACTCTGCATCACCGTGCGTTCCAGCTGGCGAAAGTGCGTTTCCCCTTCGTCGGCAAAGATCTGTGATATCGACTTTCCGGCTGCCCGTTCGATTTCATCGTCGGCATCGATCCAGGAAAAGCTTAAGCGTTCGGCTAAGGGCGCAGCTACGCTACTCTTCCCGCTGCCCCGGTATCCTATTAGTGTGATGACCGTCATAAGCGATTCCCTTAGAGTTTTCCGACTGCGGAAATTCCTGTCCGCAGTGTTTTTCGCATAACTTCCAAAGGAGGTTCTTTCCCGGTAAAGAGCTGGTATTGTGCAGCTGCCTGTCTCACAAACATTTCGATTCCTGAAACGGTTTTACAGTTTCTTTCGCGCGACTGTTTGAGGAGCAGTGTATTTTCCGGATTATAAACGGTATCAAAGACGAGCATATCGTCGTGCATAAAGTTTTGCGGAAACGGAGTTTCATTGACATTCGGGTACATGCCGACAGAGGTGCCATTAATCAGAACGTCATAAAAACTGCTTCCCCGATTTTCCCAGGAAGAGTAAGCACATCCCAGTTCGGTTGCCAGTTTTTCTCCCCGTTTGCGACTACGATTGGAAACGGTTAGAGCACCTCCGGCATTGACCACCCCGGCTCCAATAGCCTGTGAGACTCCGCCGGCCCCTAACAATAGAACCTGCTTACCATTTATGGGATCTCCGGTTGCTGTTCCTTGCGGATCGAGTCCGAGTCGAATGCTGTCGAGGGCGGCATTGTAATCGGTATTGCGTGCTTGCCAGGCGTTATTCTGATCACGAATGAGTGTGTTGGCTACTCCCATACTTTCTGATGCATCATCGGCATTTTCGGCCAGTTTGAGTGCGCCTGCTTTATGTGGAATCGTAACGCTATAACCTTGCACATTCAGCCATTCAAACTCCTGCAGAGTTTCAGTCAATCTGTCTTTGGGCACGCGGAAGGGCAGGTAGACGGCATCAATTTTATCGTGACGAAACGCAAAATTGTGAATCAAGGGGCTCAAACTATGGGCAATGGGATCACCGACCACGCCGTACACGGCTGTTTCCGGACCGATCTGGTCATAACCATATATCTTGGTCATTTCTGAAAATGATAATTGCCCCGGCGCCAGTTCTCTTTCACGACTGAATGTCGCGTAAGTAAAGGGTGCGCCATATTTGCCGCACAGGATCCGACTGATTACACCATATTCCCCCATACAGAAACCAATCGTAGGCACCTTGGCATTGGCGACCAGCTTCAAAATTCGTATCGAATCTTCGGGAGAGTTGGCCATTGTAACCAGCTTGACGATGTCGGGATCTTTCTTACAGAGCGATGCGTGAATGTCTTCAAGGTTATCAGGTGTTTCATCAAAATTGTGATGACTGATAATGCGTTTGGTTTTGCCATATCGCGGAATCTGATCGGCGATATCTTCTTCCAGATCGACATACTCGACTTCGGAAACGATGGCCGTCCTTAATACGGCCAGCCTTTGTTCTTCGGAACGGTTCCAGCGTCCTTTATCTGCCGGTCTGCGGCAGGTAATGACGACGGGTGTGGGACGATCTTTAATGAGACGATCCACATCGGCGGGCCTTGCGATCCAATCCAGGCGCAACTCCACCAGTTCCGCTCCTTTTTCTGCCAGAGCGCGGTGTTCCATCTTCACCATTTTGTGTCGGGTTCGACCGATGCTGACACAAATCATTGATCTATTTCATCCTTCTATATTGAACAGTCCTGGCTGCGAATCAGCACAAAAGCCTTGCGCTACCCTGCAGATAGACTAATTTATCGACAAAGAGAGTCCACAGTGTAACCAAAATCCTGATTCAATGGAATTAACGTTGACATCAAGTTACAATCTAGTTACGTTACTTATTAGTAACATTTAAATAGGGCTGGTTTTTCGAAGGAGAACCAAGATGAATTTAGAGGAATTGATGCTGAATGTAGATCAGCAAATCGTGATTAATGCCCCAGTGGCTGCTGTTTTTGAAGGGATGTTGAAACGACTCGCTGAGGAGAATGTTCGACCGGATGGCGTACCGATGCCGATGGTTTTAGAGCGCCGGCCCGGCGGTCGCTGGTATCGAGATCTGGGTGAGAATAGTGGTCACCTTTGGGGATTCGTGCAGGTCATCAAGGCTCCTCATATTCTGGAGATTTGTGGTCCGCTGTTTATGTCGTATCCTGTATCGGGTCATCTGCAAATTCGGCTGGAAGAAATTCCTGAAGGGACGCGAGTCTCATTGCGACATCGAGCACTGGGGCAGATTGAAGAAGCCCATCGAGAGGGTGTGACACAAGGTTGGGAGCATTATCTGAATGCGATCAAAACAGACAGTGAAGCGTAGTCGAAATCGAGAGTCAGTGCAGGGATTGCCGACTGTTAAACAGAGCAGATGTGAAACAGTGGATTTTAAACGGAAGTAAATATGATGTCAGACCCATTGGACGTTGTCTGGAAAGCACTTTCAGATTCCACGCGTCGCGCGATTCTGGACTTTCTCCGCGAAGGTCCACAGAAGACAACCGCCATCGTGGACCAGTTTCCTGCGCTTTCACGTTTTGGTGTAATGAAACATCTGGATGTATTGCGTGAAGCGGGACTTGTGAATACGCGGGAAGAGGGACGTTTTCGGGTGAATTCCATTAACGTCATTCCCATTCGGCAGATTTACGAACGCTGGGTCAGTCGTTATGAAGAGATCTGGGCCAGCCAACTTACGGGCCTGAAAAAATCACTGGAATCAGAAACCAGAAAACGGAAATAAATGGCACGTGCCATTTTTGTTGAGTACGATCATTATAAAACGCGTTTTTACATACAGGAGAAATGAACCATGAATACCATCGACTTTATCAAGAACGGCCTGGAGAGTAGTAAACAGTTCGCCTGCATGCTACTGGACGACATGCGCGAGACCCCTTTCGTGGAATCTACACCTGGCGGAAATCATCCGCTCTGGATCCTGGGCCATCTTGCGGTGAGTGAATCGTTTCTGCTGGATCAATGTCTGCAGGGAAAGCCAAATCGTTTTCCGGAACTTGCAGAACTGTTTGGAGCAGGCACGACGCCGAATACTGATCCGGAAAACTATCCGACTTATGACGAACTCCGACCTAAGTTCGATGCAATCCGCGAAGACTCTCTGGCTTATCTAGAGCAACTTACCGACGACGATCTGGATAAAGCCAGCCATCATACCGAGAACCCGTTCTTCTCGACGGTTGGCAATTGTTATTTAGCAATGATCATGCACGTTATGAATCACGCGGGTACCGTGACCGCGGCCCGCCATGCTGCTGGGAAACCGCCTTTGATGATGTGATGTGATTGTGTGCGAGTCTGATAGCAAAAGCAAAACGGGCGGGTAAATATGGTTTTTATGCTACCACGAAAGGCACGAAAATCACGAAATAAAATGATCCTGTTCCGAACTTAACATTTTCGGGATCGGCGGGTACGAATCATCTTCAGGGCTTACGCTTGCGTGTCACCAACCTGTGAATCAACTCATCACGCGGGATGGCTAATCTTCCAGTTTCCAGACGTTAAGGTCGTCGAGATTGAGTGAATCGCCTTTCATGATAAATCGGTAGCCGGTTTTGTTGGTATCGAGAGAGGAATGCTGTCCTTCGACTTTCAAGCCGCAGTCGATTTGGGCGACGACTTTATCTCCCTGCATTTCCAGTTGCAGTGTGTACCATTTGCCGGGGTCTAATTTCCCCTTGGCCTGCGCTAACGTAATGGGCTTTGATTTTGGATCTCTCTTGTTTTTGTCGGTCCGCAGAATCATGCCTGATTTGTCGACGATAATGCGGAACAGATGCCCCTTCTGATGATTCAGGCTCACATGAAAGAATTTGCTGTCCTTGAGCTGGAATGAGCAGCGGATGATGGAATTCCGATTCGGCAATTTCCAGGTCAACACGGCGGCGTGTTTGTCTGCTTGCAATTCCTTACCCGTGAGCACTCCCTCTGTAACCTTCCATTCCCCCTTATTCGCTGCCCATTTTTTGCTGAGTTTATTGTGCTTGAAGGAATCGGACTGAGTTGGTTTTCCGGTCTTCGCCAGAACGGACGCGATCTCCGCATTCTTATCAGCCATCAACAGATTCGGAACCATGAATGTGAAGGAGAGGCAGAGGTACGAAGTGTATTTCATCTCAAGAGGTACTTTCTAGTTGGTAATTGA
This sequence comes from uncultured Gimesia sp., assembly GCF_937910335.1. Classification (GTDB taxonomy): domain Bacteria; phylum Planctomycetota; class Planctomycetia; order Planctomycetales; family Planctomycetaceae; genus Gimesia. The sequence goes on from NZ_CALEMX010000442.1 coordinate 32,105, forward strand.
GTTGACTTTGGAACCCGCGGCACTTCTGCCTGGAGGATTTGCGAAAGAAAGAGTCTTTCGAGTGTGAGTCTATCAACTTTCAGGAGCTGATGAACAATCTGCCTATTCTATTATTTGTCAGAGGCAACAACAAGAACGCTCACAAGATTAAAACAATGCCAACTCGTACTAATTTTTTGCAACGGCAAGCGAAAAAGGAGATTACTACTCCTGCACCCACCTTTTACCACCCGTCGGAGGTAGAATAATTTGATGATTTTCTAGATTTCCTCAACGGATTAACTAAGATACATATCGTGTGAATTCGAATCGACCATGTTATGGTGGTGCCCACATATTTTCTCAGTTAAGTATCTATTCGAGACCATTGATTCGAAGTGAAACTTGGGGACTGATACTCTTTCGCCCCATTGAAAAGGAAAGTGAATATGATTCATCAGGGAACTCCGTCTAGACGTCTCATATTTTGCGCCTGTATTACCACTCTCTTGCTGGTGGGGTTTGCCCTGCCACTGTCTATACGTGGGGAACAAAACAAGAAAGCAGCGGAGGAAACTTCCAAAGCTGCCATTTCTCAAAACGATGTGGTTCAGGATCTGATTCGGGATGTGAAAAAAAATGAGAAATTGTATGCTGATTTGAAACTAAGCCTGATCAGCGTCTACGAAAAATTTCCTAAACCGGCTGACATCAACAAACAGATTCAAACCGAGACGGACATCGTCATTGATCTGCAGGGTGAGAAATTTCGCTCAGAATTTAAATCGAACGGTCGTGGAACCGTTCAGAATTTTGTGGGAACAGAGAATTATACTATCAGTATCAACGACGAAAATATTGATGTCTTTGATGGAAATACATTTCGCAAATTCTGGGCGTTTGATCATATACCAGACAAGAAAGACAAGCCTCGAAGGACAATGAGCCGTGGTGAAATTTCTGGTGAGATACCAAGCGTATCGAATCTAGCGCGCCCACATATGTTTCTACGTGGGACCGGAGGGCCGCGCGTTCCCCTCTCAACATATCTGGAAGGAGCCAGAGCGATCACAGCCTACCCAGGTTCGGGTGCGGACATGCACCATATGTACTTCGAAAAAAAGATTCTGGGCAATGAGGAATTTCAGGGCCTGCAATGTATCAAGGTCCAGATGGAATGGATCGGCTCGAAGGGAAAACCAGTTAGCAGAAACGAAATCTGGCTGGCCAGTGACCGGAATTTGATTCCCGTGCGTATATTACATTACAAGTACCACAGGTCAAAAGAAATTCCCACCACAGAATTCAGAGTCGATGCATGGAAGGAACTGTGTCCCGGCGTCTGGTTTCCCATGAAAGCACATAGGGACCAGTATCATTCACTGTCTAAAAAACCAACAGACAAACGGGAATTATCGTGGCGTGTTTTGTATGACGTCAAAAGTATCACACTTGATCCGCCACAACGAGCGCCCCATGTCTTCACAAAACTGGACTTCCCAAAAGGAACTACAGTCGACGGCTTGAACGTGCCCGGCAGATAGCAGGTCAAGAAGGATTTAGACAAAACACGGCCACAGGAATAACAGGGCGACTAAAGTCTTCCATTATCAAGGGAAGAAAGCGGCATTACAGTCTCTTCGATTGTTGAAAATGTTGCTGATTGTCTCTGAACAGTTTCCAGCAACATTCCAGTGGCTGAATTGATCGCCTTTGGGCTTCGCATTTATCGCTTTATAAATGTATGATGTGCGTCGAAACGCGCATTCCTGCATAGGAACGCACATTCATACATCTCACAAATTTATGAGGCGTGTCTGCCTCTCACTAAATATTGAAATAGCTGGAACATTTATGTCTGAAGCGGAATGGGAGAGACTTGTCGCTGAATCTCGTCATGAGTCGAGTGCCAACTGGAAACGCTGGGGTCCCTATTTGTCAGAGCGGCAATGGGGGACTGTGCGCGAAAGTACCGGTGCGGAAGATCCGTGGCTGAATTTCACTCATGAAGAAGCGACCTGGCGCACCTATCGTTGGGGGGAAGATGGCCTGCTGGGAATTTGTGATCGACAATGTCGGCTCTGCTTCGGTTTGGCTTTATGGAACGGCAACGATCCGATTTTAAAAGAGCGGCTGTTTGGTCTGACGGGTCCTGAAGGTAATCATGGTGAAGATGTCAAAGAGGCCTATTATTATCTCGATTCCACGCCCTCGCATTCATATCTGAAAGCGCTCTACAAATATCCGCAGACTGAATTTCCGTATGCCCGACTTCGCGAAGAAAATGCGCAGCGTTCACGAAACGAGGATGAATTTGAACTGACCCACACAGGTATTTTTGATGAAGGCCGTTATTTTGATGTCGAGATGGAATATGCCAAGGCGTCCGATGAAGACATTTTAATCCGGTTCACCATATTCAATCGCGGGCCAGAGGCGGCTCCGCTGCATTTGCTTCCTTCCTGGTGGTTTCGCAATACATGGGGCTGGGGGCCGATACTTGATTGTCCCACTGAAAAGCCGAGCCTGACCCGTGCGGCAGACGATCAGCTTGTTGCCAAGCACGAAACACTGGGCGACTTTCATGTTTACACCGATGTTGGTCCGGACGGTGAACTCCCTCAGTGGCTTTTTACGGAAAACGAAACCAATACGTGGCGATTTGATGATCCCAACAGCCGACGTCCTTCCTGCAAAGATGCGTTTCATTTGGCGGTGGTCGATGGCATCGAAGGGGTTGTTAATCCGCGTTCTGCGGGAACCAAAGCGGCGGCTCATTTTCAGTGTACTGTTGCAGCCGGCGATTCGGTACAGATTCGATTGCGGATGTCGAACATCAACAACCTGCCCGAAGATGCGTTTGGAGCGGCATTCGACGAGACCTTCAAACAACGGATTGACGAAGCGGATCGCTATGCACAGTCGCTTGTATCGCCGGGGCTTTCGTCAGATGAATTACAAGTTATGCGACAGGCCAATGCCGGGCTGCTCTGGACAAAACAGTTTTATCATTATGCCATTCCCCGTACGTTACCAAATCCGAAAGAGGGCGAAACGGAAAACGTACCGGCGTCTCCCGGCGCGCCGCATCCCCGGAATGCTGACTGGGGGCATTTATACAATCGCAATATCATTTCGATGCCCGACAAGTGGGAATACCCGTGGTATGCGGCCTGGGATTCGGCATTTCATCTGATTCCGTTTGCGAAAACCGATCCCTTTTTCGCGAAGGAACAGGCGATTTTGTTTCTGCGCGAATGGTATATGCATCCCAACGGTCAACTGCCTGCCTACGAGTGGAACTTCAGTGATGTGAACCCGCCCGTACATGCCTGGGCTTGTTGGCGCGTGTATCAGATGACGGCTTCGAACGGCGATCGCGATCGTAACTTTCTGGAACGCGTGTTTCAGAAGCTGTTGCTGAACTTCACCTGGTGGGTCAACCGCAAAGACATTCGCGGCAAGCATGTTTTTAGCGGTGGATTTCTGGGGCTGGATAATATCGGGATCTTTGATCGCTCGAAACCTTTGCCGACCGGTGGGCATCTGGAACAGGCAGATGGAACCGCCTGGATGGCATTTTACTGTTCTAGCATGTTATCGATTGCCTTTGAACTGGCTGACAACAATCCCGCGTATGAAGACATGGCCTCGAAGTTTTTCGAACATTATGTTTCTATCGCCGAAGCGATGAATTCGCTCGATGGTACCGGATTATGGGACGAAGAGGATGGCTTCTATTACGATCACCTTTATCTTGATGGACGCAGTATCCCGCTGAAAATTCGCTCGATTGTCGGATTGATTCCGCTGTTTACCGTCGACGTGCTGTTTGATGAAAAAATCAACAAGCTGCCCGGTTTTCAAAAACGAATGAACTGGTTTTTGCAGAACCGCCCCGAATTGTCGAAGTTCATGACGTACATGGAACGTGATCCGGAAACCTCTGACGACGGGCTGCGTCTGTTGGCGATTCCCACGCGTGACCGTCTGCTGCGGATGTTGCGTTACCTGTTGGACGAAGACGAGTTTTTATCCAATTACGGTATCCGCTCCCTCTCCAAATACCACGAGGAACATCCTTTTGAATACGAATTGAACGGCGAGATGCTGCGGGTGCAGTATCAGCCGGCGGAGTCCGATAGCGGCTTGTTCGGCGGCAATTCTAATTGGCGTGGTCCGATCTGGTTTCCGCTCAACTATTTGTTGATTGAAGCTTTGGAACGCTATCACATGTTCTACGGCAAGTCGTTACGGGTTGAATGCCCAACGCGTTCGGGCAACTATATGGATCTGCAGGAAGTGGCCGACGAAATTCGCAAGCGGCTCTCGAAGTTGTTTCTTTCGAAAGAAGATGGCGACCGCCCCTGTTATCACCGCACCGACGATCTGTTAAACGACCCGCACTGGTGCGACCTGGTATTGTTCTACGAATACTTCGACGCAGAAACCGGACGCGGCTTAGGCGCCAGCCACCAGACCGGCTGGACGGCGTTGATCTCGCCGATTCTTGGTACGTTGGCCAGCCGATGCCAGGAGGAAAAATAATATTTAAGATTCCTAGCATCTCACCAACGAGCACTGTTGAACCTGTTTTACAATTATGACATTGTTGTGTTTCTAGCCAAGGAACCACATGGAAAAATCAAGGCTGGGGATCTCGTGAATGCTGTCACACCATCGCTGCAACCAATGATCAACTGGGAACTCAGATGAAAACTGCCGATGAACTAGGAATAGTCTGGCTCGCTAAGGACGGACATATTGAGGTTTCCGGTATCAATTTTTATGGCTATTGGGGTCAAGATAAACTTCCAGATGAGATTTCTTCTCTCACTGATCTATTAAAAAGCCTTGAAGCGGAGTTTCTGGTTCAAAAAATTGAGGCTGATGAGGGGAATTTCCTCATTTTTTCCGTTTGGGTCAAAACTTGGCCGTCGGACAGAATATGGCGTCAAACAGTGGAGGGAATTTTGAACAAAATAGTCTTAATGGGAGCAAGCGTTAGTTGGAGTGGTGATGAGTATTGCTCTTGGTCGTTGACTGAACTTGATCCAGTCACGTCTGGTGGCTGCGTTTACGCAGCGTCATCGAGATCTACAGGATTGTTATTTCATTCTGATTTATCTGAAGAAATTTCATATTTATCCGACGATGAACTACAGCGATTGCTCCGATAGAATCATTTTATTCCTCTGAGTATAAGCTTATCAATACACAGTGAATATAAAATGACACGAATAAAAGCGTCGGGATTCGTTTTATCTGAAGTTAGTATCTCGACTCGCATGATTGGATGATATCATATCGACAATAGGGGATCACTTCTTCATCAAGGCTGGCAGTCCATGTTTCGCAAGCTGATCGACAAACTAAAAAGCTTATCAACAGAGGGGAGTGAACGGTTTGATCCGGCGATACTGGACGATCCGATCGCGATGGAAACGGAATGGTCGCCGCTCAAAGAGGGTGGTTCGAACTTCTGCACGCGGAAGCTGGTGCGGGTCTCGCCCCAGCGCTACGAGTTCCGTGCCACGGTGGGAGCAATCGTTTTTTACTTAATCTTTTTTTTCATCGGGGTGGGAGTCTCGATGATTGCCATCTCTCAAAGCATCTCGAGCGGAAAAATATTTACAGCGGAGGTACTCTTCCTGGGAGTGTTCGGGCTGATCTTTACATCAGCCGGTGGCCTGCTGTTTTATTTCGGTACCAAACGGGTTGTGTTCGATATGCAGCATGACTGTTTCTGGAAAGGAAAGATTCCGGACGACGAATTACTGTATGCCACCGCCAATGAGTTGCTGATGCCTTTCAAGGAGATCCATTCGATTCAGTTAATTTCAGAATATCTCAGCGGTAGCGACAGTTCGTATTACAGCTATGAAATGAATCTCGTCTCCCAAGATGGCGTGCGTACTAATGTCATCGACCACGGTAATTTGGAAAAGATTCGTGAAGATGCGAGTACGCTTTCGGAGTTTCTGGAAGTGCCGGTGTGGGATGGGATCTAAGGTGGAGACGAGAAAAAAGGTCAGGTGTCGTTTTACGTGTTCCTGACCCCTTATCTCTTTCTTTCTTAGAGAAGGCTAACTCTTTTCAGGTCCACTCTAATTAAGTTACCATCATTATGCTGAATTAGATTTTTTAGTTCCTTTACTGGGATGTTTGTGGGGACATAACGAATGGAACCATCCATCATGACCGCTATAAAGGCAGGACTGGAATGTTGTCCTGTAGGCTTAATGGGGTCGACGGGATCGAATACAAGATCAACGGGTTTTGTCCACGGCACCGCTTTGTCCGGAGCTGCCTTAATTAACATGATGGTATTTGAAAATCCATCTGTGACATCTCTCAATCCTACTCCAGGGCCGCCAGTAAAGGGAGTCTTCTCGCCTGAAAATGTCATGAACTGTGTTTCTCCCGGTTTCGTTCCAGGATCAAGCTTAAAGACCTTCGGCATTTTTTTTATCAGACCTTTGTTTTGAGGACTGTCCCAAGGCTCGTTCAAATGGAATTCTTTATAGAGCGCAGCTTCACCGAGAAACGGAAGCAGGTGAACCCGCCAGCTTAAAAGTGACTTCCCGTTGGTCAGGTGTTCTTTAGCAGGGGGAAAACTCCTGAATTTATCAAGGTAGTTATGAAATGCAAGTGTGATTTCTTTTATGTTATTGAGCTGCCTGAGCTGTTCTGGTGAGAGACTTGTGTGAACAATGATAAACTTATGCCATTCGACTCGCACTCCATCATCTGGACGAATCAATTTTTTCCACATGTCGTCCCCCGCATTTTTCATGACACATTGGACGCTTCCATCAACGAATAAGGCAGGAACACCTTCAGCAGTATTCCCCATAGCTTCGAGTGGTAACTTCTCGTCAAGCCCATCCGGCTTAGTCCATTTGACTGCCTGATCGGCGCCGACTTCGACAAGCATGACTGTATTTGATGCTCCATCTGTGATGTCACGAAAACTTGTTGCTTTACCAAGGGGGAATACTGTCGTCGGTTTTTTCTTACCCTTTGAATTCGGGGCCCATTGCCCTTCAAAAACATGGAAGCGAGTCAAATCAGAATTAGATGGGGTATCGGGAGAACGAAAAATATCTGGCATATTTTTGGCAAGAGGTGCATTGTTCGGACTGTCCCAGGGTTCATCCAACTTAAAACGTTCATATAGAGGTTTTTGATCCAAGTAAGGTAGAAGATGGACTTTCCAACTGACCTTGAGCCGCCCATTTTTATCATAATATTGAGGATACGTTTCCGGGTCTGGCATGAAACAGGGACCATTCTTGTTTTGATACGTATGGAAAGCAAAGCCGATTGTATTCAGCTTCTGTTTAACATTTTTATAGCGTTCGACTTTCATTCGTTTGCCGGGCGTAATGATCATTGATGGATCAATTGGCTTGTTCCGGGAGGTCGTGGATGTTTTGTCAGTTGAAGCAGCAGGCTTTGGAGAACTATTTTCATCGGGTGTTTTCGCTGCAGGTGTCTTCGCTGCTTGTGTATCGGCGGTCTGATCTTTCTTGCATCCGCCGGCGAGTGTCAGCAAGCTGACAGTACCTGCCAAAAGAATCGCCAACACGGGGTGCTGATGATGTATCGAAGACTGCTTGTGTCGAACGATGATTGACATTTTCATTTCTCCAAACATAGATTGTAACACGTGAAAGATTGTGCATTGAATAACCGTTGAATATCTTTTAGTGCCTGATAGCCCAATACCTGTAATAAAAAGGGGGCAGCAATTGATATTACTGGACCTGCCTCCTTATATCATCCTTGCTTATGAATACTTTGATTCATCGTCTTCAAATCCTCCAAGAAAATATCTCTGTAAACATCATACGGACTCGTCTCACGTTTCCCTAATACATGCTGTTACGATTGATTATAAAAACATTCAGCAGCATTATCGAGTTCTCTCGCTCTTTTTGCCGGGTAGTGTTTCTGATTTCCAATAGTTCATTGCAACCTGAGAGTAACCGTGGCTAACGCCATTCGGCTAATGATCAAAAACAAGATCAGTCGCAAGGCATTAACCGCGGTTAATATCGATCTCGTTAAAGGCGTCTTTTGATTTTTTCTTGTATCCTGACCGTGTCTGGTTTAGGCTATTGTGATCATTGGGGCTGCGACGATTTCTGACTGCACAATTCGGCCTTGAAAGCATTCATTAACCAAGAGAAAAGCCCAAAAGAACAGTTTTGGATCCGGACACCTTTATTTTTCGAGACAGTGACAGACAACTATCTCTATAGTGTGTTTGGCGAAGTCAAAAGCAGTACGGGAACTTCAAGGTGATTCTCCGGGAGGATATTTTCGCAATCATTACGGCATATGACAATCAGCCACATACACGTTGGTCGAACCGAAATAATTGGCGAACGGATTTTGTAGAGGAGACATACAAGGCTTTCCGTTGTAACACTCAACGCTGAAGGGTAATTAACAGATCAGATGGATGTTTCCAAATATAGCTGTAGTAACAAACCTACTCGTGACCAATTGGTGAGCGTTTCTGACTCTCTGGTGAATACGCTCGCTGAAACGATTGGCATCCCACTAGCCTGTTTCAAACGCCACATTGTTGAGGGAGAGTCGACCGTTACGACAATCCAGGGTTCGATTGGTAATGGCGCTATCCTTGACATGTGTATTGAGGGGGTTGTGTTGGTTCAAATGAGAAACAATGAGCCACCTAACATTAACGCAGAACTTCTCTTGTTCAGTAGAGGTGAGAGGTTGGGGACGCAGCGATACAATGGGCGCAGCTATCTATTGTTGGATTTTGATTCTACGCAGAATCCTGCCTCATGGACTAGCCAGGAATGGATAAACGATGGTCCAGATGATTGGGAGGCCATTTCGCAGCCGAGGACGGATTTATACGGAGAATTAAAGGAATCTTGGGAAGACAACGACTAAGACGATTCTAGACCGCACACACTCCTGAAGGATTTCCTCCTGTGAAACAGACTGATATGCGGAATTCATCCGCAACGAAAAGTAATCGTCGTCTCTTATTGAAACAGATTACGGCGACAACAACGCTACGTCGAACTGTGGTTCCTAACATCGTTTATTAAGCGTTCACTCGCGTGGTTTAGCGCAACTCTTTATACGTTTATTTCTGTTGATAATCTTTTCCATTGAGGCTTTGGATCACTGACCGCATCCATGCATCGAGCTCTTGCTGCATCCTTGCCAGTCGTGGGGCTTGTTGGGGATCTTTGGAAAGATCGGTTTTCTCCATCGCGTCATCGGTCAGGTTGTACAATTCGAATTTTGTGCCGCCGATACGATGCAGCTTCCAAGGCCAATCGGTCCAGGCGGCATGTCCGGTTGTGGTGTGTTCTGGAAACTGCGGGAATTCGTCGACGTCTTTGCGCATTCTTGGTGGATCATGCGGTAGCGGTGCGCCGGCCTGTTGCTTTTCCATGATCGCCTTCTGAATCCGGTCGCTCCGAGTTCCCTGCCCGCCCTGGATTTTGTGCCAGAACCCCATTGGCTTACTGCGTTCTGTCACCGATCCCGCAATGATGCCGCTGACATCCATACCATCGAGCGGATGCGGCGCATACAATTCTATGCCCGCCATGGCTAAGAGGGTTGGATAGATATCAAAGGTCGACGCGGGTACCGAGGTTCGACCTTTGAGCTTGCGTGCGGGCCATTCGATGATCCCCGGCACGCGCAGGCCCCCTTCGTAGATGCTGCCCTTCCTCTCGCGGCCACCGGAAGTTTCCTTGACCAACCCGCCGTTATCACTGCAGTACCAGACGATGGTATTCTCTGCGATGCCCATTTTCCTGATCGCAGCCCGAAGACGTCCGACTTGCTGATCAAGCAGCGTAATCTCGCGGTAGTAGCCCGCATGCGGTTTACCATCGTAGAGGCTGGGGCCATCCGGCACTTCCGCGTGCGGGTCATGCGGAGACGGGAACCAGATGACGGTGAATATTGGACGATCACCGGCCTTGTGTTTCTTGAGGAAGTCGATCGCATCATCCATCAGGATGACCGAGCCCTTCCCCTGGCGATGCTCGATCTTTCCCTTTCGGCTCAAGTAGGGATCGTTGTCGAAAAAGTTGAGGCCGACCACCCATTCATCGAATCCCATGCCACTGGGATTGCAGGGCGAGTTTGGTTGTCCCGAACCCAAGTGTACTTTGCCGAAAATCCCGGTTACGTATCCGTTGGCTTTTAGCGTCTCGGCGATGGTCTGTTCATGCGGGCGCATGTAGCGGCCATGGTTGGTGACTTTGGTTCGAATCGGGTTGCGCCCGGTCATCACGCTGGCGCGGGTCGGTGAGCAGACCGGCGCGCCGGCATAGAACCGATCAAATACGAAGCCGTCTTTGGCCATGGCATCGAGTGCTGGTGTCTGCACAAACGGATGACCATTATAGCCGGTATCTCCCCAGCCCTGGTCATCCGCCATCACAAGAATGATGTTGGGTTTACCAGAGTTTTCCAAAGTTGCGGCAAAGGATATTCCTGTCGCGGACAAGCAAAATATAAATTCCATCGCTGCTAAAAAGCTACGTTGATTCAGCATCAGTTACTCTTTTCTGCATTGTGGTCGAAGTATTGAATAAAAGCCCGTTTGAAATCAGGATCGCCCGTTACGATCATACCAGTGCCAGTCCCTGATTCACATTACCAGATCGTAACAGGATGGTATTTTTCTTGTATCCTGAGCAGGGCTTGTTTAGGCTATTGTGATCTTCATGCCTGAGACGATTCCTTACTGCACTCATCAACCAAGAGGAAGGTCCCAAAAGAACCACTTTGGTTCTGGGTACTTTTATTTGTTTATACAGCGCAGTCGTGCCCCCTTTTTTAGATGGAAGTAGCTTTAACCCGCATTTCCCAGATGACTTCCCTCGCTTTGGCACGTAATTTGCGCCAT
>NZ_CALEMX010000443.1 GCF_937910335.1 uncultured Gimesia sp.
TTTTCATATTCGCCTCAAACTGCTCGGACGTTGCTACCGAATTTTTTTCTTTTCAAAACCGCTAGTCACAAACTTTTTATTCGGTACTGCAGTCTGCTCTTTCGTGGCATGCGGTTGCATGGCGGCGAACATTTCTAGGATTTTGGGAGCAGTCTCATCAGAAAAAAACAAGACTGAGCCGTCAGCAAACAGTAGATGACCGCCATGACAGGGAGGGCAGCCAAAACTATCCGGACCGTCACAGAGTTTTGATCCCAGTGGTCGCCAGTTAAACGGATAACCCCACGGTTGAAAGTTACCAGCGACTTCTCCCACAACCCAAGTATGTTCAGTGCCGTTCTCCATCTGCTCAAAGGTGACACTACTGTTGCGATGTAACAGATTAGGGTTTCCTAGATAATGAGTCAGAGCAAAGCCGGTATTGGTATAATTCGCATCAACTCCCGGAATCATCCACCTACGACGCGCCTGCTCAAAGTGTTCCTGGTTTTTCGTATGATCCCACGGTACATGAAAGTCGACCATGTTAAAAGTAGGGCTGGCTTCACAAAAGGGAAGTAGCATGATCAACCAGCCGTGCATGGCCACATTATCATCGTCTCGAATTGTGCCTCCAGGTGGTAAACAGCGATGCGTCTCATGATAATTGCGGAACGCCAGTCCGAGCTGCTTCAGAGTTTTTTTGAAGTTGACCTGCGAGCGGCTTCGCGTGCTTGTTGAATGGCCGGTATGAGCAATGCAACCAGCAGGATGATGATACTTAAAACGAAGCACAGCTCTACCTTGGTCATACCCGCCCGACGTTGATTCGGCATGTTGCAATTCCCTTCCGCTTTGTCACTTCAGGACGATGATGGCACACTTCAAGCTAGTACCATCATACTCTTTGCGAAATGGCGGAAACAACACTTTTATCTGGCAGGGTCTCATTTCTGCAAACGTTTCTGCATCTGCTGTAGCGTTTTCACGTTCGCCTGAAACTGCGCTGGTGTTGTCGCTTTGGACAGTGAGGTTGCCTTGAGCGCTGTTGCAACGTCTGTAGTGGAGTCGATCTGTAAAAAGAAATAAGAGACAGGTATAACCAGCTTTTCTTGGTCTCTTTCTTCTTCAGTCAGATTTGCATAGAAATAAAGTTTCATCACCAGGGGTCTTTCTTCGGCATCTTGCAGCACATTTGCAAAATAGTAGTTTTCTCCTTGTGGATTTGATAATAATTCGATGCGTTCCCATCGAAATGTTCCTGTTTGGAAAGTAGTAGCAGGTTTGGTGGTCTGCTCTTTTGTGGCGATCGGAGGCGCAGTAGCGAGTTGCAGTAATATTTCAGGAGCGGTTTCGTTTGACAAAAATGAAACTCTGCCATCTGCAAAGACGAAATGGCCGCCATTCCAAGCCGGGCGACCATAGCTCTGAGGTCCATTACAGAGTTTTGTTCCCAGAGGTCGCCAGTTATATGGATAACCCCATGGTTGATAATTTCCGGCGACTTCGCCTATGGCCCAGGTATGAGCGGTACCGTTTTTCATCTGCTCAAAGGTGACATTACTGTTGCGATACAACAGATTGGGGTTTCCTAAATTATGGATAAGCGAAAATCCTGTGCTGGTAAAATCATCTTCAATACCTGGCATCAGGTACATAGGATATGACTTACTAAGTACATAGCTGTTAACAGGATTGTCCCAAGATTTATTGAAATCGATCCTGTTGAAATATGAATTTTGACTGAGATAAGGGAGAAGCATTGTCAGCCAGCCATGCATGGCCTGACCATCTTCGCGGATGACACTCCCTGGTGGATAACAAAGGTGTGTCTCATGATAATTGTGGAGCGCCAGTCCGATGTGCCTTAGAGTATTTTTGGATGTCGCCCTGCGAGCGGCTTCTCTCGCTTGTTGAATGGCCGGCAAAATTAGTGCAACCAGCAGGAGACAAATTCCCAGACAGACACCGACATTAATCCAGCGTTGCTTTGCCATGATTCGATTCCTCTCCGATCAGTCACCTCAGGATGTTGATGATGGCACACTTCAAGCTAGTACCATCATACTCTGGGCAAAATGGCTGAAACAACACTTTTATCTGGTGGAGTCTTTTTTCGGCAATTGTTTCTGTAACGCCTGTAATGTTTTCACATTCGCTGCCAACTGCTCGGGGGTTGTTTCTTGGGACATTGAGGTTTCCTCTAATGCCTGGGCAATGTCTGTAGTGGTATCGATGCGTAAGAGGAGATGCGGCGAAGGGCCGCCTTTCTTCCGTGGTCCTTCTGATTTCTCAACTATAAATACATTAATGACCAGCAGCTTTCGGTCCCCGTTTTCCATCGCGTTACCAAAATACTTGTGCTTGCTTTCTGAGTCAGACTCTAGCTTGATGGGTTTCCAATTAAAAACCCCCGTTTGAAAAACTTGATCGGGGGCGGCGGTCTGTGCTGCGGTTGCTACGGGAGGTGCCGCCGCAAAGCGTTTCAAGATGTCGGGCGAGGTTTGATCAGAAAAAAAGGAGGCGCTGCCATCCGCGAATAGCAGATGACCGCCGTTCCATTCGGGAAGTCCATAACTGTCTGGTCCTTGACAAAATTTGGTTCCCAGCGATCGCCAGTTGAAAGGATAACTCCACGGCTGAAAGTTGCCGGCCACTTCGCCCACCAGCCAGGTATGCGAGGTCCCATTTTCCATTTGATTAAAAGTAACACCACTGTTGCGATGCAAGAGATTCGGGTTCGCCTGATAATGAGTCAACCCAAATCCAGAATCGGTATAATGTTCATTAACGGCCGAATTTAAATAAACGGGAAGCGCCGAATCAAAGACGAAAGTGTTGCGGGGACTCTGCCAGGATTCGTCCAAGTCAAGCCAGCTATAAACCAGGTTATCATCAACATAAGGGAGAAGCATCGTCATCCAGCCCTGCATGGCGGTATCGTCTTCGCGGATGATCCCGCCGGGGGGCAGGCTTCTCTCTGCTTCATAGTAATTCAGGAAAGCCAGTCCGATTTGCTTCAAATTATTTTTTGAATTGATCATGCGGGCCGCTTCTCGCGATTGAAAAACGGCTGGCGAGACTAATGCGAAAACCAGCAATGCCAATCCTAGTAGCAGGCCCATTGTTATCCAGCGTTGTCCCGACAGCACTACGCATCTCCTTTTTGATCATGATCCTATTTGAATTGATCTTGTTTCAGATATATCAATCTCAGGCGTATTTCCAATGTCCTTCCCATTTGTCAGTCCAGTGAAACTGTGCGGCGAGATGGCCGTTGCGTCTTAGTTGTAACCAGTCGAGATGTTCGATGCGGCATACAATCACTGCAAAGTTTTCGTAGCCCAATTGTGCTTCTTCATCATTGGGGAGTCGATCAAAGAGATAATCGGGCAGATTGGGAAGCGCGCTCTCTGCTTTGGTGCCGGGAGGGGAAACGGTGATATAACCCCGGCGGTGTTCGGAACTGCTGTTGTTCCAGTGTTGCGCTGCAAGTTCATCATTCGTATGAACTGTTGCAGTACCTCTCAAGCGGATTTGCACGCGGGTGATCGGATCGTAGGTTACCCATTCGACATTGGGAGCGGCATTGATTTCGCTGACTTTAGCGGCGCGTTGATCTGTATAACAGATGAGTTCGCGTGCTTCGGTTTCTACGACTCTCAAAACCACGGTGCGGACGCGTGGGCGATCCGCTGCTACTGTCGCCAGGTTTCCCAGCCGCCAGGGATGTGTCTCTGTCTCAGCGGCGGCCTTCAGCTGCTGCCAGGTTTCATCCAGGATCGTACTGACGTTTGTAGGATTGAATTCAAATTGTCTGTTCATGACTGCTCTGTTCTGATGTTTGATTCAACGGGGTTAATGGTTCTACATTCATTCTGCTCGATCTTAGACGCCGGTCAAGCAAAAGTTCGAAAACTTTAGGGACACTCATGTGCTAATGTCTCATCTTTCGGATGATAGAGCAGCGCGACGGGTAAAAGAACCAGCGCCAGTCCGAGAAAGACATGGCTCATCGGCCAATCCAATTTAGTGCAGAGCGTTGTAAATATTTGAAAACTGAGGGCCGAGATCACG
>NZ_CALEMX010000444.1 GCF_937910335.1 uncultured Gimesia sp.
GCCCCAAAATTCACCCCGCTACTCGAGAAGTTTTACCGGATGATCCTATGGAATTACGCGGCTTCCAGGTACCGGGTGACCCTCAGTTAATGTTGCGACTTCTTGTTGAAGAGTACGCCCGCGTTGGTTGGGGAATCGATTCGATCATGCAACTGGCCCTGGATCCAAACTATGAAGCATTTCATAAGTTCCTGCAACAAATGGGCGAGGAAGAACTACGCCAGCAGGTGGGCGAGATCATCGACAAGTGTGGAATCATCCGTGTGAAAACTAAAGAAGCAGCGCCTGTTCCACAAGATTTGGTGCAACTCAACGTAAATCCAAAACCGACTGATTCATCGAAATGATTGTTCGTATCGACGTAATTAGAGAGACTCCATTGATACTAGAAAGCGAATGATGTCAAACGTTTACAATTGGCAGATAGGCCGCGAGATGGACTACCCGCATGAGGAACAGCATCCCAAATGGCAGTTTGCTTTCGTCTTTAATGTCAATCGATGTTTAGGCTGCCAAACCTGCACAATGGCTTGCAAGAGTACATGGTCCTTTTCCAAAGGTCAGGAGTTGATGTGGTGGAACAATGTCGAATCGAAACCGTTCGGCGGCTATCCGCAGCATTGGGACAGCAAATTACTCACAATGCTCGAAAATGCGAACCCCGGTGGACAGAAATGGGATGCCAGAGAAAAAGAAACCGAAAAACCCTATGGTAAGTTCGACGGAATGACAATCTTTGATGCGGCCGAAAAAAAACCCAACCCGGATGGTGGACCGCAGCGCGCACTGGGCTATCTCCCCACCGATGCCGAATGGCGCAGCCCCAACATTCACGAAGATGCGGCCGCCGGAGACCACTTTAAGGCGAAAGACCAATACGGGGGCGAAGCGCAATTACCAGAACACAAAGTCTGGTTCTTTCATCTAGCTCGTATCTGCAACCATTGCACCTATCCAGGTTGCCTGGGTTCATGCCCACGCAATGCAATCTATAAACGTCCCGAAGACGGTATCGTACTGGTCGACCAAAGTCGCTGTCGCGGCTATCGTAAATGTGTAGAAGGCTGCCCCTACAAAAAGGCAATGTACCGACCAACAACTCGAACGGGCGAAAAATGTATTGGTTGCTTCCCACGACTGGAAGGTAAAGACAAGAAAGTCAGCCCCACGGGGGCACCCGCTGAAACGCGTTGTATGTCATCCTGTGTTGGAAAAATTCGTCTGCAAGGATTAGTAAAAATCGACAAAGACGGCAAGTGGACCAAAGATCCACAGAACCCTATGAATTTTCTCATTCGTGAGCGACAAATTGCGTTACCACTTTACCCACAATTTGGGACGGAACCCAACGGGTTTTATATTCCGCCTCGCTGGGTTCCGCGCGGTTATCTCAATCAAATGTTCGGCCCGGGTGTCGAAAGTGCCATTGAGCAATACAGTTGCCCCGATCGGGAACTACTTGCCGTCTTGCAACTATTTCGTGCCAATCAGCAGATCATTTTCAAATTCGAAATTGAAAAAGGGAAAAAGGTTGGCGAGATTGAGGTCACGATGCCCAACGGTGATTCAAAAACGCAGGAACTGTTCAACGACACGGTCATCGGTTTCAATAAATTTGGAGAGGAAGTCGTGCGGGTCACCGTCGAAGAACCCACATTTGAACGACCTGCCGACGCGCATCTAAATTCAATTTAATCAATGAGAACACTCATGCAAAACAAGATCGAATCCTCAATCTGTTCTGACCCCGCCGTCGATGCTGCCAAACAAATCCTCTATCGTCTGCTTGCCATTTCTCTGCTGGATCCTAAAGCCGGAGTCTGGCAACAACTAGACGCGCTTCGCAACGATCCGTTAATCACGCAAGCCGCCCGGCTGATAGCAGATCTACCAGAAGCACACACCTCAGAAATGGGACTGGGCGAACGCCCGATAGCTGATCTGAACCCGAAAGAATTGTTCGATAAACTGCCAGGCTCAGCAGAAGAACTTAATCTGGAATATGAGCGGACATTTGGATTACTGGTCTCAAACGCCTGCCCAACACACGAAACTGAATACCTTGATAACAAGCTGACATTTCAGCTCAGCAACACGCTCGCGGACATTAACGGGTTTTACGAGGCCTTTGGACTTTCGACCTCCGACCAGTTTCCCGAACGACAGGACCATATCGTGTTAGAATTAGAATTCATGGCGTGTCTTTTAGGCTTAGTACGACAGGCACGTGAAGATAATTCAAATGGGGGCGACGAACACCTGAAAATATGCCAATACGCACAGCAACGTTTTCTAAAAGAACACCTGGCCCGGTGGGCACCCGCTTTCGCCAAATTACTCTCACGTGAAAACCCAAACGGCTTCTACGATGCAGTAGGCGTATTTCTTTCAGCCTTCATTCCCGCAGAACGTGCGTTGCTAGGCGTTGAAATCTCTTTATCCACTGTGCCACCCCGCAGTCAACCAGAATGTCCTGAAGAGTGTGAAGGCTGCCAACTCCCCACGCTTTAGCTGAAAGTTATTTAGGGAAATAATAGTTTTGTCAGACTGAAATAATCCGGTTACTGCCAGTTCGATGACAATTAACTTGATGGTTGTACTCTTTGCAACCGTCATTGAATTGGCTCAAGGTCGCTCTTTTTTCGCAAAAGAATTTCCAAATCAGGTAGCTGAGTTTTCAACGGAGCAAGTTCGTCAACGTTGATACTCGCTGGGATGATCAGCGTTTTCAGGCTCGGTAGCATTCGCAACTGATTCAAACCGACTGCAGTGATCTTGGTGTCATAAATGTCCAAGACTTCCAGACTCCACATGGCAGTCAGTTCTGACAGGCCGGCGTCAGTAATTGGATTCCCCCACAGCGACATCCTTTTGACATATTTCAGAATCCCAATTCCATCGAGTTGTTGATCGGTGATTCCGGTATCTGCCAGATAGAGTCGATCAATCCTCCCAGACCAGCGAAGTTTTTTGATCAGGTCGTCGGTGACCGGACGACCTTCGAGATGTATATAGGTGACCCCGCGGAATTGAGCCTGTTTGATTTTCGCCCCTGCGGCTTTCAGTTTTTCAGAAATCTCTTTGCGTCGTTTTCTGAGTTCGCCATACTTTTGCGGTTTTCCCTTGGGGGATGGGGCGAGCTTTGGTATGTCTTGCTGAGGTAACTTTTGTAGTTCTGCATTCAGGTTCAAGTCATTCGGAAGCGACTGAGAGAGCGTTTCGCTGACCGCCTTCGGCTTGGTGATGGAATCAGTGAAGTCGGCTCCGTGACTGACTTGTAGCGTCCCCGGGACTCGACGTGTCAAGCGGCGTAATCCACCGGGCGATCCATTCACGAAGCCGGATTTCGTTTTAATCAGCCAATCTTCAGAGCCGTAAAAGAGAAACAATTCTGCTTCCAGATCACCAGTCAGAGTCTGTTCAAAACCAACAGAATAACTGACCATCCCGGTCGGCTCATGTGGATTTCTCAGTGAACCGGCGATGAGGAGTTGACCGGGGTGAAAGAGAAGCGTTGAAAACTCGCTAAACGAAGTCGCTCGCGAGTAAAGCGTCTTATGTTGTTCAAGTTCGAAGAAGCTCAGCTTGCCGCGATTCGGAATGTACCCGGCAATCCTACCATTCATGTTCAAGAAGGGATGTTGCCCGGGTAAGTCGGCGCGGCTTTGTTCGAGGTCGTCGATTGCCAATAAAGAAGTCGTGTGTTGCATAGTCGACCCGTTGGCTGGCAACCCGTTTCTGATCAACTTGTAGGAAGTTGCTGATATCAAATTCCCTGACGGATCAACGCCGCCGACTCCGATCCCTGGCTTAGGAAACATCCTCGTTTGCAGCGACTCTCCACTCTTAGCATCGATCACTGTGATCTCGTTAACGCCAGCACTTCCTTCGTCTCCGCTTGTCAGTGCAGCGACGATTTTCGATTCATCCGAGTTCCACCCGGCGTACATGACTGCTTTGCCCGATCTGGCATGGTCTCGTTCAATTTCACCCGTTTGAAGATTCCAGATGAGAATCCCTCCTCCGTTACCGTCATACCAGTCTCCAACTGAGATCAGCATGTGTTTCCCATCTTTAGAAAACTGAGCCGACGTGAATTTCCCTTCAAAGTAGGAGTCTCCCTCCTCTCTTTGCAGTGATTGCAGGACCTCGCCTGAAGCCAGGTCCATGATTTTCAATTCGTTTTCGCTAAGAAGTACTTTGTCTTCTGTGGGATGAAAAGATCCGTATTTGATATTCTTCAAATGATATTTCAACTCCCCCTGTTCCAGATCCCAGATCGCACTCGGCTCCCCAGGAAACCCCCAACCTGATTTGCCTGTCAGCAGCCAGCGACCTGATGCAGAGAATGCCAAGGGAAGATGGTTCGCCGCCGCAAACAACGACGTCGGAGTGGGGATATCAATCGTTCCCGAATCCGGTAACGGACCATGCAGACGGATGGTTCTCTGCTTCGAATCAACATGCAGCCGCCAATGATTCTTTGTGACCCACCAGCGATTGTCTCTTGATGATCGATAGGTCGGCCATTCCTCTTTGGGAGGGGCTTTTTCATGCCGATCCAAGGGCCAGAGTTCAACGCCTCCCTGGGGGTAATTCAACAAAATATCATCATTCACAAAGTCGGCATAAATTGCAGTTCGTGGAATGGAGAGCAAGGGAAGTACGGTCGCTGTCTCCCAAACGATCACACGTGGTGTGTACCAGAATTCGCCTGATACCAAGGTTAGAAATTTGCTGCCATCATCATTGAACTCAACGGTGTGAATCGTACTGGGAGCACAGAACCGTTGTTGTACTTTACCTGTTTTTAAATTCCACAGAATTCCAATGCTACCAGAACCTGCTAACAATAATTGTTGATCAGGTGAGAGCTTCGCTGCGCTGATTTCTCCCTCTGTCGGAAATTCGTTGAGGGTTTCACCTGTTTCCAGATTCCAAACACGAATCATTTCTGGTCCGCAGGAAGCCACGAAAATGGGCTGCCCGTCGTTGATCAACAGGATGTTAGAATAATTGGAGTATTTATACTTCACGAGGTCGATATCGCGAATGACTTCTCCACTCTGCTTATTCAACAGCCTCACCATCTCTGATGATTTCAATAGCACTCGACCGTTTTGCACGAACCTTGCAGAGAAATTCCTGGTGCTGAACGGATAGTGCCGCAACGCCAGTCCCGTTTTTACATCCCATAAAACAGCACTTGCCTGGTGCCTCGTCAGCAGATGTCCTGATTCAGGATCATAGTCGTCAACACGATTGGTAGAAGCAAGCCCCCATTGCTGAATAAAGAGTTCCTCTTCCGCAGCGCAAGAATTCCTTACGAGAGTGGCGATGAACAAAATCAAGCTAATCTTCAGAGTACGATTCCAGGAAAGCATCTCACACTCCATAAAAAATAAACGTAGTGCCATGTCGAGCTTGAAATGCCATATGACAATCTATCTCCGCCGCTCTCTTGATGAATTATAACGTGACATTATGAAATGGACAAACAAATGGAGTGTCATTGACGAATTATGAATTGATGGAGATCACGAGAGTGCGACAACGAAGCACGTAAACAACACTCCCAGCCCTCAAGTACAAGCTTGACAAAGCACCAGATTGAGATCCACCCTTTGTTGGTGTGCAATGCTCAATGAGGTTCCTTACACATGCCTATTCTCTGGCAAGTCGATACAATTGTTTGGGCCAACGCAAAGGCCTCAGAAAAGCTACTAACAGTAGAAAATGGCTACGAAGGAAAACCCCAAAACGTCCACACTTTCAAATCCTCGCTAGAGCAAGAGGTCAGCAACCTACCCACCTTCCTTCACTGAGGACCAGATGCATGGAAACGAGCCTAACATCCGAATTCCAAATAGTAACCACACGCAGGTTCGGCGAATTCCTAACTCGCTTTGGAGAAACGACCGATGTGTCGAGCCGACCGAAAGATGTTTCCGCGAATGCCCTCGTTAGGGCTTACTGTTTTGGAAACGACGAGTATCGCGGACAAAATTCAACGAAAGCCACGTGCAGACAGTTCTGGATTCTTTTCACTGCTAACCGCAAGCAATCTCATCTGTCTGAAATAACGTGTCAGCGAAAACGGTGATTAAAACGAAATCCCAGAATTGGTATGGGTTCGTGAATCCTCAAACAACAGAGATCCGAAAATTAGACGAGGCGTAAGTACCGAATAGTCAAGGAATTACGGGTCGGCTGAGTTTTTTGACCCTATGCCACATTTTCTGCTATTCAAAATTCAGTGTGAATGAACCGAAGCGTTCTGGTTCTCGTCCGGCGTCTTCCCAGCCGTAGGCGTAGGTGCCGACGTGCCAGAGTCGGACGGTTGTGTCTGCCATGATTTGAAAGCCGCAATCACGGGCTCGTTGGCAGAATGAATAATCTTCCGCCAGATAATCATAGCCATCATCACGTTGATAAAGCATCGGATGGAAAAAGGGAATCATAGTTTCACCAAAACGTTCATTACACATAGGCAGCTTCAGCTCTTCCTGAATCTTGCGGTAGACTTCCCGACGGATATGCAGAAAACCAGTTCCCGCATACAGGATTTCCATCAGTCCCCCACCATCACCAAAGGTCATCTTCGGAGTGCCCGGCAGCACATGGCAGGCCAGTTCCCGTTTTCCTTTTTTGGGATAGATGCCGCAGGAAATCGGCAGATTATGTTTTCGTAGTTTTTCAATAGCATCGGGAAAGAAGCCGACATCGGAATCGATCCACATCGTCTCTTCAAAGCCGTCTTTGAGTGCGTTGGTCGATAGCTGGTTGCGTCCCTGATCGATGGCCGCATATCCACGAATGCGACGCACCATATAGCCCCGTCGTTCCAGCTCTTTCAGTGACTGCTCACACTGTGGAACGATACTGCCGGAATACGGAACCAGAACCACACATTTGCGTGGGTCCAGCGGATGAGCCGAAGCTCGGGGACTTGCCTGCTGAGTGGGAGTCTTGCTCGATTTGTGCGTATGTAAGCCAGCATGATTGACCTGCTGGTCTTGGGGAATTCCGACGAAGGTCAGTAGTTCACGAACACCGGCTTCATCATTAAGTTGTTCTACATCGACAATTCGCATTTGATCGGGAAACTGCTTCGCTAGTGTTTCAGCACGTTCGTTGTATTCATCCCAGTAGCGGGCAATGCCGGCTTCCCTGCTTTGAATATCATACTTGGGAAAGATACGTGACCAATTGGGTTCATAATGCCAACCCGGAGGCAGCTCTTTCGCCCAATGATTCGTGGGCAGTGGATGCACTTGATCCAGCCAACGGCAGAAACTTTTGACGACAGCGTCCTTGTCCCGCTTCAAACAGACGATCCGAACGTCCGGTTCTGCTTCAATAATCTCTTCGGCATACGGCAGGTAAAAGGAAGCGATATCCCCGACAAACTCGGCATTTCGTTTCCGACGCATCCGGGCAAACCGTCTGGCAATGATGTCGCTCTTTGGTTCATGATCCCAAGGTAATAGGGGAGCCTCTTCATGAGTAATATGTGTGTTTGTCTGGCCATTCAAGATTTCTGCCAGCGAAAGCGTCCCACACCGGCCTGTGCCCATGCCGAGAATAATTTTTGCAGTCTGCGTCATTGATGTTTTGATTTCTGTATCTCAGCTTCACGAATCATTTTGTCAATATCTTGAAGATTATTATTGATTCTACGTTGGAGTCTTTCTGAACATTCGAGAGTAAGGGTCTTTTCAAACAGTTCTTTTGCCTTGAAAAGTTGGACGGAATAATCAGCTCCCACAGCAGATATATATGTCGTAAATGCCAACTCGAATAAGCCTTTAGCATCAGTTGGATATTTTTTAGTATAAGCGGTCAGTATTACTCTGGCTTCCTCTAATTGTTTCCAATCTTCACGTAAATTAACACCCCAAGCTAAAAATGCTTCTTGATTTTCTGGATTGATTTCTAATGTTTTTTTAAAGGATTCCACAGCCAGCCTGTGAAACTCACTTATTGCTAGATTCATTCCCAAAACTTTGTGAGCCTCTTCGTTATCAGGAGTCTGGTCGACAGCAGCCATCGCCCACCACAACGCCTTTTCTTTTTTGTTGCGAGCCAATAAAGCTAATGAAATCATCGATTTGATATGAGCAGTTTTTTCAGGTACTCTGGTGACTTCCAACGCTGCGAAATAATCTTTCACCGATGCTACATCATCCCCGAGGGAATTAAATATATGAGCTCGCTCAATCAGTAGATCACTCAATTCAGGATCATCTGGCTCAGCAGCAATCAGTTGATTCATCGTTTCAAGTCTTTCCTGCTCTTCATCTTTGTTAAACATTAATTCAATTCCACCTATTAGGTATTTAATTACTCAGGAGTGGTTCCCGGAGGGTAAATGTCGTCGTTTTCCTTTAATGCTTTTCGTATATTTTTATGGTAGTTATTTTGGGAGCCACTAATTCCTTCAAACTGATTTAATATTGCATCATACTGTTCTTGAGTAATTAATCCATTTGCTAAATCTTCATCTGCCTTCTTGATAGCATCAGTTGACTTTGTAATATCATCTATGATTTTGTGAGTATCACGTGCAACACTTTTTTTACCGATTATCTTTTCAACACTATCAGGATGAAACAGTTCCTGCAATTCATCTTCTGAAATTTCGTTTCTGCGAAATTTCTTCTTATAATAACCTATGTTTTCACCTGTAGCTTTTGGTAAAGAAGCTACATCTATCTTTTTAGGAGCATCGGCTGCCTTTTTACCAACGTCAAGAGCTTCATCGGCGTGTTTTGATAATCCACCGGCGGCAGCTTCACCAAATTCTCCGGCTGGAGAACGAAGCAGTCGTCCTCCGGCAAACGGAATAAGCATACCAATGACGGTCATTGTATATTGGGTGCCTGTAATCGACTCTCCTGAAACATAGTCGACTCCATTCCATACCTCATAGATATCACGAGCATCTGAGATAACTGGTAGACCACCTGTTCCCACATCCTTGTAAAAATCTTCATTTATTTTGTCAATTTCAGCTTCACTTGCTCTCGCTGCTTCTTCAGCTTGATTGCTGTTTATGTGAATTCTCTCTGTAGAACCTTCAGCTCCCATCTTTGCTTCCATCTGAGCAACAATTCCCATGCGGCTATCAAGAGCATTTTGATAGTATGTACGCATAGCAGGATCGGTTTCAGTCCGTAATTTGTTATTGAATCTTTCGATTTGAAACAGAACCGGGTAGTAAATTGATGAAACATATTCGCTTCTTGACATCCCCTCTATGGTATCTCCACTTCCCGAGCTGGATGAACTATCACTTCCTGAAGAGGAGCCACTGCTGGAAGTCGAGCCTGAGCCACTACCTGGTGTAGCTCCAGACGAAGAACTGGAACCACTCCCCGAGCTGGATGTGCTACCAGAAGAGGAGCCGCTGTTGGAAGTCGAGCCTGAACCACTACCTGATGTAGCTCCAGACGAAGAACTGGAACTACTCCCCGAACCGGATGTGCTACCAGAAGTGAATCCAGCACCTGAGGATGATCCACTTCCTGAAGTTGTTGTTCCTTGTAAGCTATCTATCCATTCCTGAACTTCGACAATGATAGAACCAGAGGGAGTACCAAAGTCTACATAAAGGCCAGCATCATAATAGTAGCCTTCAGGAACAAAATTGAATGCATCATTATATTGATTTCCGTCCAGATAATAGTCTGAATAACTACTATCGTTTGTTACGGCATCAAGATGGTCTTTTGCTGTTTTAATTTTAGCATCACGAGCAACTGAAGCACTGTGTTTTCCAATAGATGCAGCAATGTTTCCTGCTCCAATTAAGAAAGAAGCCTTTAAGCTAGTGATTGTATTAGACCAAGAAGATCCAGCCGAACTAATAGTATTTGTATAACTGTAATCAGCGTTAATGATACTGCTTAAAAAGTCTCCATCTGCAGTAATCAGCCCGTTATCATAATCACGAGTTGCGTTAGTCGTACTTTGTGTATAGTTAAAGCTGGCGTTTGATAATGATCCAACTGCTCCAGCTACAGAACCAATTACAGAGGTGGACAAACCTGTCACAATGCCTAGTGTAGAATTTGCTAAAGAAGTG
The DNA here is from genome assembly GCF_937910335.1 of uncultured Gimesia sp. GTDB lineage: Bacteria > Planctomycetota > Planctomycetia > Planctomycetales > Planctomycetaceae > Gimesia. The sequence goes on from NZ_CALEMX010000444.1 coordinate 10,088, forward strand.
CCAGCATTCGTTAGGCTAGATTCCCATCCTTCGTGGTTGTAGGAGTTTAAGTATACGCCAGATGTGGGGGAAGAATTCTGTCGTTGTTTTGAATACCAAGCAGCTGATTCAGCGTTTTGATAATCTCCCCACAGGCTATTTTCAGCTTGTGACCAGCTTAGGCTTGCATTCAAATTAGCAATTTTAATGCTTGCATCCGCTTGTACTTGAGCAGTAATGTATCCATTTCCAGCAGACGCCATGTCAATCGAAAGATTGGCTCCAGCATCTTTTAAAGTTTTATTAAATGCATCTTCTAAAGAAGCAATTGTGCTGTCTAGCGTCGATGAGGCATTTGTTGTGGTTTTACTAAGGGCAGCTTCAGCATTATTAATTGCAATGTCAAAATCTTTATCTGCATTTGTTGTGTCTGTATAGAAAGTAAGCCATGCATCCCATTCTGCTACTGCATAGTTATATAAGGCGTTGGCATACTTGGTTTGTAAATCTAGGTTAAGTGAAGCGATCTCTACTGCTAATTCATACTGTTTGCCTGAAATCAGCTCCGGGGCACCCGGTATTTCATAAATTCCATCTCCATCTGCATCTGTATCACTATAACCATGCGGGTAAGGTTCATTTTCATACCAGTCCTGATATGCCAATATCGCCTGTTCCATTTGGCCTTTAGCAGCAATGGCTGCTTGAACGACTGTCGTTTGGTAAGTTCCCCATGCAGAACTAACTGTGCTGATATATGCTTTACCTGCTTTAATTGAGGTTGATATCCATTGGGCATCAGCAGCAGTTACTGCGTTATTGTAGTCGGTTATACCGGTACTTAATTCATCAAGATAAGTGTCATATGCAGAAAAATACCCAGTTAAATAATCATCGGAAGCAGACTCCATTGTTGTATCATAAGTCGTTTCTGCAGTATCGAGTGATGTTACAAATCCATCAAGATTTGTGGTTGAATCAGTCACCCAATCATTCTGTGCTGTGTTAATACTATCCGTATAACTGCTGCTATTCAGACTTACTCCATTCTGGTAATCCATCCAACCATTTGCCAAACCGTCAATATAGGTGTCACCGGTGGAAGAAAAAGAAAATGATCCATCAGAAGAAATGGTGATTGCTCCTCCAAATAGAGTCGAAGACGTTTCACTACTGCTAGAACTCGATCCGTTACCCGAACTTGATGAACTACCAGAAGTCGAGCTAGAACTAGAGCCAGATGTGCTGCTTGATGTTGATCCGCTTGTTGAAGAAGATCCACTACTGCTGGATGATGAACTACTACCAGATGTGGATGCTGATCCCGAAGTGCTTCCTGAGCTAGATCCACTAGTTGAACTAGAACCAGATGTACTACCCGATGAAGAGCTAGTTCCATTTGCAAGTGCTGCAACTGAAGGGTAATCACTATTTGCTTGTGCAATAGCAGCATCAAAAGCCGCTTGAGCTGCTAGTAGGCCAGCTGAGGCAGCTTGTTCGGCAGCTCTAACAGCCGCACTTGTGCTTGTGTCAATGTTACTAATGTCAGCAGCAAGTGTTGCTTCAGCAGCAGCAATTTCTGAATTGTAAGTGTTTTCTAAATTTTCAACAGTTGTGTCATAAGTGCTTTTTGCATCTGCTAAAGTGGTAATGTAATCATTCTCAGCATCAACTTCAGCTTGATTATAAATATCATTTGCAGCGTCCACACCGGCATTAAATATATCTTCCAGATCAGCATAGGGATCTGGTTCGGCAGCTGATCCTGACCCGCTTGCTGAACCTGAACCACTGGAAGACCCTGAGCCGCTAGAAGATCCAGATCCACTGTTGGAACCGGAACTACTGCCGGAAGTAGAACCGCTTGTCGAACTTGATCCACTTCCCGAGCCGGATGTGGAGCCACTCGTTGAAGAGGAACTGCTCCCTGAAGTCGAAGCCGAACCTGAGGTACTTCCTGATGTAGATCCACTTGTTGATGATGATCCGCTGGTGGATGAGGAACTGCTGCCCGATGTTGAAGCTGAGCCAGATGTGGTGCCGGAAGTGGACCCACTTGTGGAACTGGAACCGCTACTGGAAGCAGAACCAGAACTGCTTCCCGAAGTGGAAGCTGAGCCAGAAGTGCTGCCTGAAGTCGAACCACTGGTAGAACTTGATCCGCTCGTTGAACTGGATGAACTCCCCGATGTTGAGGAGCTACCGGATGTTGATCCACTTGTTGAAGAGGAGCCGCTTCCCGATGAGCTGCTACTGCCCGAATTTGATCCGCTGGTTGATGAAGAACTGCTCCCGGAACCACTGCCTGAACTGGAACTGTTGTTGTTTGGTTCCACTTCTTCAACATCGTCAATGGTTACCTGAGTCCAGATCGTGGAGCTATTGCCGTTGGTATCTGTTGCTTGAACGGAAAAGAGGTCAAAGCTGCTGGTTTCGTAATCGAGGGCCGCAAGAAGCGTGATCACGCCGGTCGTTGCATCGATGGCGTAGGAGCTTCCGCCATAGGTGACTTCATAGGTAATCGCATCACCTTGGGCGTCTGTTGCCTGCAGGATACCGATTTCTGAACCGATAGGGGTATCTTCTGCAACGCTAATGTAATGTGTCGTCTGTCCGAACTGGGGTGCCTCCTGAATTTGTTGAAGGACCACATCTACCTGTGCGTTGGCCGTATTTCCCTCTGTATCTGTGGCCAACACAGTAAAGGGAAAATACGTGGCAGTTGCAGAATCAAGTATGGCAATTAACGTCACTTCACCGGTGACGGCATCAATTGAGAAGGTCTCACTGCCTGTGGTTAGAGAGAAAGTAATTGCCTGATCCTGAGGGTCGGTTGCTTTGACGGTTCCAATGATGGTGCCTATGGCTGTGTCTTCTGAAACTTTCCAGTAATAGTAGCCTCCCCCCTGATAGTTCGTGCTGAACTGCGGGGCTTCTTCTACAACAGGAGTCGAACCACTGGTTGAGCTGGAACTGCTGCCAGAAGATGAACTGCTTCCAGAAGTGGATGCTGACCCGGATGTGCTGCCTGATGTCGAACCGCTGGTTGAGCTGGAGCTGCTACCAGACGTGGAACCGCTGGTTGAGCTGGAACTGCTACCCGATGTCGAACCACTAGTTGAACTGGAACCACTACTGGAACCAGAAGCCGATCCAGAGGTACTTCCCGTAGTTGACCCACTCGAAGAACTTGATCCTGATGAACTCCCAGAAGCTGAGCTATTGAGCGTGAAGGTGATATTCGACCAGGCTCCTTCCATCATCATCATGCTGTCGATGGCTCGCACGGAAATGGTATGTGAGCCGGGAGTCAGACCTGTGGGAGTGTATGTGAAAGTACCCAGCATTGCATCGTAGGAAGCGTAACCGTTTGAAATCTGATCCCCGTCAGTGTCCACTTCCAGGGAAAGCATCGTCAGGTCGCCCGTGTAAGAGACCTGACCATTGATGGCCGGGTCAGTCGTGATATTATCACCGGGCATATCAGTATCGTTGGTGAGTTGCAGCGAACTGATTTCTGGTAGCACGCCACCTTCGACGACATCCGTTACGCTGATGCTGCCCCAAGTCGTTGAGGAATTACCATCTGTGTCTGTTGCACTGACTCCGAAGGAAGCAATTTGGCTGGTTTCATAGTCCAGAGCAGCAATCAATGTGACAGCCCCCGTGATGCTATCAATCGAAAACAACTCTATTCCCGAAGTCAATGCAAAAGTGATTGTGTCTCCTTCTGCATCATTGGCAGCGACTGTTCCGACCACAGTTCCAATGGCAGCATCTTCTGCGACGTTCCACAAGTAACCCATTTCTCCTTCAGTGAAAACTGGGGCTGAGTTACTTCCCGATCCTGATGAACTGCCTGAACCGGAGCCACTGGATGAAGTAGAACCGCTACCTGAAGTTGAACCACTGGATGAGCTGGAGCTACTTCCAGAAGTCGAAGCTGAACCAGAGGTGCTTCCTGATGTCGAACCGCTCGTTGAGCTAGAGGAACTCCCGGATGTAGATCCACTCGAAGAACCCGAACCTGATGAGCTCCCAGAAGTTGAGCTATTGAGCGTGAAGGTGATATTCGACCAGGCTCCTTCCATCATCATCATGCTGTCGATGGCTCGCACGGAAATGGTATGTGAGCCGGGAGTCAGACCTGTGGGAGTGTATGTGAAAGTACCCAGCATTGCATCGTAGGAAGCGTAACCGTTTGAAATCTGATCCCCGTCAGTGTCCACTTCCAGGGAAAGCATCGTCAGGTCGCCCGTGTAAGAGACCTGACCATTGATGGCCGGGTCAGTCGTGATATTATCACCGGGCATATCAGTATCGTTGGTGAGTTGCAGCGAACTGATTTCTGGTAGCACGCCACCTTCGACGACATCCGTTACGCTGATGCTGCCCCAAGTCGTTGAGGAATTACCATCTGTGTCTGTTGCACTGACTCCGAATGAAGCAATTTGACTGGTTTCATAGTCCAAGGCAGTAATCAGTGTGACTGCCCCCGTGCTGCCGTCAATCGAAAATGTTTCCGTGCCGGATGTGAGTGCGTAGGTGACTGAGTCGCCTTGAGGATCGTTGGCAGCAACGGTGCCGATGATCGTTCCCACAGCAGTATCTTCGGCGGCATCCCACCAGTAACCCATTCTATTATCAGTGAATTCAGGAGCCTCTTCTGCATCTAACACTAAAATGTTACCCCAACTTGTTGAGGAGTTTCCATCGGTGTCTGTAGCACTGACTCCAAACGAAGCAGACTGGCTGGTTTCATAGTCCAAAGCAGCGATCAGCGTCACATCACCGGTTGCAGCATCAATGGAAAATGTTTCACTTCCTGATGTGAGTGCAAAAGTTACAGAATCACCTTGAGGATCATTGGCTGCCACGGTGCCGATAACAGATCCAATAGAAGTATCTTCAGCAGCACTCCACCAATAACCCATCTCCCCATCAGAGAAAGCGGGAGCCTCTGCCACGTCTGTCACGGTAACATCGCCCCAAGATGATGCAACATTTCCTTCCGTATCTGTGGCACTGACTCCGAACGAGGCAGACTGGCTGGTTTCGTAATCGAGGCCGACAATGAGTGTGACTGCCCCTGTGGTGGCATCAATTGAAAAGATGTCTGTACCTGAAGTCAACGCATAATTAAACGCATCGCCATCCGGGTCAGTGGCAGAGACCGTACCAATAACGCTACCAACAGGAATATCTTCTGCGGCATTCCACCAGTAGCCCATACCGGCATCATCAAATTCTGGTGCAGCGTTGGTACCACTGAGTAACTGGCGTTGCTCAAGCTTTTCTATTGAGGCAATATATTGAAATGTGTGCTTTTTTCTGCGTCGACAAGAACGTCTAGAACGAACAGGAGCACCAAACTTGATTGAGTGACGTAACGAATACAACCAGTCCTTTAACACCATGGCAAGCAGTCCTTCATTGTTGTAAATCAAGCCAAAAAGTTGGAACCCTCAGCAGGTAACTCAATCCTCAAAAGTGCTCGGTTTGTGACGCACTTTCATGAATTCAACTTGCTTGAGAATTCTTAACTAATTTTTGTCAAATTGACGGAAGGGTGATAATGCTACTTTAAAAATTGAAGTGGTTCGTCCTTGATGAGGAAGGCTGGAATCATTCAATAAACACCACGCATT